>JAPYQX010000109.1 GCA_029937135.1 Nitrospinota bacterium | reverse complement strand
AATCAGCACGGGCAGAAGATAGAACCTGACGATCTTCTTGCCATGATATCATAAAAGACGGTGGGTATGGCGGCCGTAAAGTCGAAGCCCACTTTTTGAAGCTGGGAGCGGGCGTCGCCGGAGATCATGTTCGTCAACTCACCCACGCAGTCCGCCACCTCCTCGTTCATCTCGTCATACTTCTCGCCAATCATGTTTTCGACGATTTTGAGCGCACAAGACTCCGAAAAACTGACCGCGAGAGAGCCTTCCGAATGGCCAAGGCGGGGGATTTCGGACTGATCGTTTCGGACTGGAATATGCCGGTCATGACCGGCCTCGAGTTCCTCAAGGCCGTTCGTGCGGACGAGAAAACGAAATCGATTCCCTTCCTGATGGTCACCACCGAGGCTCTCAAGGAAAATATCATCATAGCCATCCAGGCCGGCGCGTCCAACTATATCGTAAAGCCCTTCACTCCGAATGTGTTCGAGGAAAAGCTCGGGACGATCTTCAAAAAATAACTCCCCCGCGCGCGCACCGGATATCAGGCCAGGTTCGCCATCTCCTTGTAGATTCTGAAGATCGAGCTTCCGTCCTCGTCCTGGCGCCCCTTGCTCCGCTGCATCATATAAAAATGCTCCAGCAGGCCGCCCAGAGGGACCGGCACGTCCAGATCCTTGGCTGATTGTATCGCGCACTCCAGATCCTTCAGGACAATCCAGATCGGCCCCGAGGGAGGATAATTATCGGCCAGCATGTCCTTGCCCCGCACATCAAGGAGGTTCGAGCCCGCCGCGCCCGCGCATAGCGTCTCAAGCATGACATCGGGCGAGATACCCGCTTTCAGCCCCAGGGTCATCCCCTCGGCGGCCCCGGCCATGTTGATGAAAAGAACCAGGTTCACCACGAGCTTGAGTTGGGCGGCGAGGCCATTTTTCTCGCCCACATAAATGGTTTTTTTTCCGATCGCGTCGAAGGCGGGCAGGGCCAGATCGAAGGCGGCCCTTGGGCCCGAACTCATGACAACCAGATCCTTGACCGCCGCCTGCTTGCCCACCCCGCTCACCGGCGTATCGAGCCAACTAAATCCCTTTTCCCCGGCCAGCCCGGCCATCGTGCGTGAAAACTTGGGCGGCACGGTGCTCAAATCCGCGATAATCGCCCCCTTCCCGGCGCCCTCGAAAACACCGCCGTCCCCGGCCACCGCTTTTTCAACCACGCCGTAGTTGGGCAGAGAGGTTAATGTCAATTGCGCTCCCGCCGCCGCGTCCGCCGGCGAGGAAGCCCGCCGGAGCGGCTTGCCCTCGAGCTTTGCGTACATCCCCTCATCGGGATCAAACCCCGCCACCTCGAAACCGGCGTCGAGCAGATGCCCGGCGAAAGCCCCGCCCATGACTCCCAGACCGACAACGCCTATTTTCATGCTCATGGAAAATACTCCTTTTTGAAGTTCCGAAAATAAAATTTTACCGGATTTCCCGCACTCTAGCCCAGCGAATCGGCACAGGTAAAGAGAGGGGGCCGCCGCCGGTGTATTTTACGCCCCCCGGCCCCGGGGCGTTTTCCTCCGCCCGGGGGTTGCGCTAGTATCCCCACTTGCCGCCCTCCGAGCGGCGGGCCCATTTACCGCCGCCGGGCGATGAGCCGCCAAACGGCGGTTTGAAAGAAGGTTATTTGCATAACCGGATCGAGGGGAGGAACTGAGAACGATGCCGCGTCCCGGGCACACCTTCGACGGCGTTCAGCACGTCGCCCTCAAGGTCTCGAATCTCGAAGAGTCGCTTCGATTCTACACCGAAGTTCTCGGCTTCAAGGTCTCCGAGCGCTACGCGCCGGGCGAGCACCCCACCTTTCCGGTCGGCCTGTGTTTCCTCAGATGCAGCGGTCTTCACCACGACCTCAACCTCATCTCGTTTCCCGAGGAAGCCGGCGACCTCTCCTCGTTCCGCCGAAATGACCAGGGCCCCGAGATCGACCTGGGCTACCACCATTTCGCCCTCATGGCGCCCGGCCGCGAGGAATACGAGGACTGGAAGGCGTGGATCATCGAAAACGGAATCGAAATCGTCCGGGGCCCCGTCGTTCACAGCCCGACCCACCCCGAGGGGGACGGCACCTGGGGCGAGAACCGCGCTTTTTACTTTTGCGACCCCGACGGCCACCGAATCGAGATATTTTGCGAGATGGCCGAGATGAATGATGAAACAAACGGAATCGAGCCGGAATGGTTCGCCAATCGCCTTCGCCAGGAAGGGCACGACCCTTCAAAATACGCTCCCGCATCCCCCCACATGAGTAAAAGCGGCTAAGCGCTCTTCGAGCCAGGGGCTTTCGGTCCAAGGACTCCACCCCGCCTGAGAGCCTCCTCCGAGGCTGAGGGCTCCGAGGGAAACCGGGCAACCCCGGTGGACAGTAAAATGGAAAACAAGAAACTCAAGGTCCGCCTGCTGGAGTGGCTCCACCACTTCGGCGCCAATGAAGAAACAACCTTCTATTTTCTCACGATTCTTGTCGGCGTCGTCGCTGGCCTCGCCGCCGTCGCGTTTCATCTCAGCCTGGGACTGATACACGAAATTTCCTTCGGCTCCCGCGACCTTTCGGAAATTTTGCGGCCCTGGTATCTCGTTGCGCTCATCCCGGCCGGCGGCGCTCTCGTCGCCGCCCTGATTCTCCGCGCGGTGCCCGAGGCGCGGGGAAGCGGAATCCCCCAAACGAAGATCGCCTACATCGTCCACAACGGAGTCATCCCGGCGCGGGTTTGGATCGGAAAATTTTTCATCGGCGCGCTGAACATCGGGACCGGATCGAGCCTGGGCCGGGAGGGCCCCACTGTCCATATCTGCGCGGGGATCGCCAGCTGGCTCGGTCAGGTATTCTCGCTCGGCCGCACGAGCATTCAATCGCTGGTCCCCGTGGGCGCGGCTGCGGGTCTGGCCGCGGCATTCAACACCCCCCTCGCCGCCGTCACCTTTACCCTCGAGGAGCTGGTCGGCGACCTCAACACCCGCGTCCTCGGCGCTATCGTGGTCGCCTCGATCACGGCCTCGGTCGTCACCCGCGTCCTCCTCGGGGACAACCCGGCCTTTATCGTCCCCGCCTACTCGCTCACCTCCTACTGGGAGCTGATTCCCTATGCCATCGTCGGCGTGGTGTGCGCGGGTATCAGCGTAATCTTCAAGCGCGGGCTGCTCCTTCTCAGGAGCAGCTGGCTCGCTCTTTCGGGCGGCCGCGCCGTCGCCGCCACCGCCCTGGGCGGGCTGGCCGTGGGCGTTATCGGAATCTGGTTCCCCCAGGTGTTCGGCGTGGGCTACCCCTGGGTCACAAAGGCGCTCACCGAGGGCTATTCGATATGGTTCTTCCTCGCCCTGCTAACGCTCAAGCTGTGCGCGACGACGATATCCTACGGGACGGGCTCGTCGGGCGGAATCTTCGCGCCCACGCTGTTCATGGGCGCGATGGCTGGCGGCTCGGTCGCCGCCATCGCCGATTTTTTCTTCCCCGAACTCGTGATCGGCCCCGGGGGCTACGCCCTCGTCGGCATGGGCGCCGCCTTCGCCGCCGTCGTCCGCGCCCCGATGACCTCGGTTATCATGATTTTCGAGCTGACCCAGGATTACAATATTATCCTCGCCCTGATGGTCGCCAACACGATTTCCTACACCCTCGCCCGGCGCTGGGATCCCGAGCCGCTCTATAGCTCCCTCTCCATCCAGGACGGCGTTCAGCTGCCCAACCATGAGACCGAGCACCTGCTTCACGAAATTCATGTGGCGGACGCGATGATCCCGGATGTGGAAACGGTGGAGGCGAACACCACTGTGAGGGATGCGATCGAGCGGTTGGAAACGCTCGGGTACACGGGCCTCCCGGTCATGGACGCCGCCGGCCGCATGGCCGGAATCGTGAGCGAGTCGGACCTGCGTAAGGCCCAGGGCGCGGGCCTGGACGACCAGGCGGTGATCGAGGCGGCCACGACAAGCTACATCATCCATGCCCACCCGGACCAATCCCTCGATTCGGCCATGGCCAAACTCGGCGCCCGGCGGATATCGCGCCTCCCCGTCGTCAGCCGGGAGGACCCGAGTCTTCTACTCGGTATCATTACGGTCGAGGACGTGATGAACGCCTTCGGCAAGGCGCTCGCCGACCTTCAATCGGAAAAGTAGCCGGGGCCTCCGGCCCAAGGGCGCCAAAACACCGGGCGGAGGCGGAAATAACCGCCGGAAACGGGTAGACTATCCGCACAAAGCAGGAACGCACGAAGCAGGAACCCAGATTAAATCGCATACTGCTTGGGAGACATCCGGGATGTATTCGGAAGATCCGGTACGCACCTGCCTCGTCGGCCTCGGCTGGTGGGGCGGTGAGTTCGCCAGGGCGACGAAAAAAGTGGCGGGCCTTGAAGTGAGCGCGTGTTTCGCCCGGACCAGGGAGACCCGCGAGGCGTTTTCGGCGGAGCACGGATGCCGCCCAGTGGCCAACTGGGAGGAGGCCCTTGCCGACACCGGGACGGAAGCCATCATCCTCGCCACCCCCCATTCCACCCACGCGAGGATGGTCGAGGAAGCCGCCTCAGCCGGCAAGCATGTTTTCGTCGAAAAACCCTTTGTCCTTCATGTGCCCGACGGGCAGCGCGCCATCGCCGCCTGCGAGCGCGCCGGCGTCCGCCTCGCCGTAGGTCACCAGAGGCGGTATCAGCCCGCCCACCGCGCGCTCAAGCGACTCATCGAATCGGGCGGGATGGGCCGGGCCATCCAGGCCGAGGCCAATTTTTCCTACGGTTTCGCTGACAAGGTTGATCCCGCCAGCTGGCGCGCCACCCCCGGCGAGAGCCCCTCGGGCTCGATGACCGGCCTGGGAATTCACCACGCCGACACCCTTCAGTACCTCCTCGGGCCCATCAAGAGCGTGTTCGCCTCGAGCCGCTCCATCACCACGACCACGAATCTCGACGATGTGACGGCGGCCCTTCTCGAATTCGAATCGGGCGCGCATGGTTATCTGGCCTCGAACATGCTCACCCCGAAGGTGTATTTCATCCACATTTTCGGCACCGAGGCCAACGCCTTCGCCGTGGACGAGGGAAGGCGGCTGACGATCCAGCGCAAGGGCACCGAGGCGCCCGAGGTGAGCGACTGGGAGGTGGAAGGCGACCCCACCGCGGTGAATCTGGTGGATGAGCTGGCCGATTTCACCGCCGCCATCCGCGAGGGGCGGGCCCCCGAGGTGGACGGCCACGCGGGCCTCCGCGCCGCCGCCGTCGTCGAGGCCATCACCCTCTCGGCCCGCGAGGACCGCAAGGTCGAAATGGCCGAGCTTTACGAGTAGCGCACGCCCGCACGGAGAGAGCATGGCGCTCGATTTGCCCGGAAGGCTTCCCAACAACGGCCAGCCGCGATGGCTCAAGGCGATATTAGCGGCTTACTTCCGGATGGCCTTCGGGGAGTGCAGCGTCCGGGGAACCGAGCGAATCCCCGCCGAGGGGCCGCTCATCATCGCCTCGACCCACCGGAGTTATATCGACCCGTTCGTCCTGGGCACGTTCATCCCCCGCCCCGTTTTTTATATGGCCAAGATCGAGCTTTTCAGGAACCGCGCCTTCGCCGCCGTGATCAGGGCCTTCGGCTCGTTTCCCGTTGACCCGGAAAAAGCGCTGGGCTCCACCTTCCGCACGGCGATGGGCCTCCTCCGCCAGGGCGAGGCCGTCGTCATTTTTCCCGAGGGAGGAATCGTCGATTCCCTCGGAGAGCAGGGCTACAAGGAAGGCGTGGGGCTCCTGTCCTCCCTGACGGGAGCGCCCGTCGTTCCGATCTACCTCGAGAATACGAACACGCTTTTCAGCTGGCCGTCGGGCCTGACAAACCGGACCCGGATGGTGTTTTGGGCGGGCGAGCCGATTCCCGCGCCCGAGGGCCGGGGGCGGGAGACGCGGAACCTGATCGCCCAAAAGGTGGGGGCCGCGCTCGAGGAGTTGAACCGGGAATTCAGGGCCGGGAGCCCACCCTGAGCCGCCCGGCCGGAGACCGTTGAGCCCGGCGGGGCGCCGTGCTATTCCTGGGGACACGGCTATCGGCGTCATGTTTTACATTCGGCATCATATTTGAAATCCGGCCTCGTTTTTTTTCGGCGGCAAATTTTCCGGCCTCATATTTTTTGGCCTCATGTTTTTGAAAGGGAGCGAAAAAATGCCCATTCGTTTCGATTTCAGCGGGCGCAAGGTCATCCTCACCGGGGCCGCCGGTGACATCGGGAGTAGAATCCTCCGCGGCTTCCTCGAAGCGGGGGCAAAAGTTTTTGCCACCGACCGCGAGGGCGGGCGCCTGGACGCCCTTGAGGGCCCCGAGGACCGTCTCCTGAAATCGAGTTGCGATCTGACCGATGTGGCCGCCCTGAAAAAAGAGCTTCGCGGCGCGCTCGAATGGCTCGGCG
Organism: Nitrospinota bacterium; assembly: GCA_029937135.1. Taxonomy (GTDB): domain Bacteria; phylum UBA8248; class UBA8248; order UBA8248; family UBA8248; genus UBA8248. Next base: position 2,208 of record JAPYQX010000109.1, on the reverse strand, counting down.
GCTGCGATGTCCTGGTCAACGTGGCAGGATACATGCCCATCCGCGAGACGCTGGGGCTGACCGAAAAGGACTGGTCCGACGTTCTGGGCGTCAACCTCCTGGCCCCCTACTTCGCCATCCAGGAGACGATCGAGGCCCTCAAGGCCTCCCCCTCGGGCCGCATCATCAGCTTCTCGTCCATCGCCGGGAAAATGGGTGGCATCGGACCCAACATCCACTACTCGGCGGCGAAGGCGGGCCTGCTCGCGATGACGTTCAACCTCGCCCGAGAGCTCGCCAAAACCGGCATCACCGTGAACTGCGTTCTTCCGGGTCCCGCGGACACGGGGCTCCATTTCGAGTCGCCGCCCGAGATGCTCGCCAACGCGGTCCGGTCGCACCCCCTGGGCCGCCTCACCGTGCCCGAGGATGTCTGGCCGGCGGTTCTCTTTCTGGCCAGCGAGGAGGCGGGCCACATCAACGGCGAGGCGCTGGACGTGAACGGCGGCTTCTGGACCGACTGACGGCGGCTAAGCCCTAACGACTAGCAACCTTTTGCGGAGGTTTTTCATGAACGCCGAAAATCCGAAAGGCTATGACAATCCCGATTTGCTTTGGACGCCCGCCCAACTCAACGAGCGGATGAGCGACCCGAATCTGAGGATCATCGACACCCGGCCCGGCGAGCGGTTCAGCATGGGTCATATCCCCGGCGCGCGGCATTTCAACGTCTACGGGGTCAACTGCGACGATTCGGACGAGGCCCCGCTGATGTCGTTTCTCAGGATGTGGGCCTTCCTCCTCGGAAACCGCGGGGTGTCGTTCGAGAATACGATAGTCTTCTACGACGACAGGGTCGGGAACACCTGTGTCCGGGGGTTCTGGTTCCTCGAGCTTTTCGGCCACGCGGATGTCCACGTACTCGACGGCGGCTACGCCGCCTGGGAGCGGGCCGGGCTATCAACAACACGGGACGCCGAGCCGCCCAAGGCCGCGAATTTTGAATTCAATTTAAAGCGCGGCCGCATCGCCACCTACAAGGACGTACTCGCCGCCATCGAAGACGATAACCACATGCTCCTCGACACGCGGACCGAGGGCGAGTGGCTGGGCACAGACGCCCGGGCCAAAAGAGGGGGCGCCCTGCCCGGCGCCGTCTGGCAGGAGTGGACCGAGCACCTCACCCCGGAGGGGGAGATGAAGCCCGCCCCGGAACTCAGGGCGCAATTCGAGGCCATCGGCCTCACCCCCGAAAAAGAAGTAACCGCCTACTGACAGACGGGCTACCGTGCGGCGCACGGTTATCTCGCCCTCAGGCTCTTGGGTTACCACAAGGTGCGTAACTATATGAGTTCGTGGAAGGAATGGGGCAACCGGGAGGGAATGCCCATCGAGATCCCGGGCCGGTAATTTATTGAACCGTTAATGTATTATTTTACAATACGTTAAATTTCATTCAGGTATAATTTAGATTGGCCAGTCAAGTGTCGATTCAGGCGAATATGGGGAAACGCCTCTCGACCTGAAAGCCTGGGAAGCGCCCAAAAAGACCCCGAAAAATCCGCGCTCTCGCAGAATAGAACCCCCGCCGGTTTGTTTCATGAATACGGCTCTTTTTTCGGGGATTGCCTCATTGCGATATTCCTTGATGCCGGGGCCCTGTTCCCTTATAATTGTTGCTCTCATTTTCGATGAGCGTTTACCGGAAAGGCCTATTTCACCACGGGACGAAATTGGTGCGGAACTTTGCCAGGTCCCCCAGCACCAGGCGGCTTTCTGCCTGGAGGAGAGAACGTAAATGAAAAGGTTTCGCGTGATACTCACTTTTGCCCTGATCCTCGGATTGGGGGCGGCCGGCACGGCCATCGCCGCGCCCAAGCTCAACCTCGGCGCCGCCAGCAACAACGGCGGCATGATCGTCTTCGCGGGCGTTGACCGAGGCATTTTCGCCAAGCACGGCATCGACGCCAAGGTGGTCGTCCGCAATACGGGCGCCCAGCTCACCAAGTCGCTCAAGGCCGGCCAGATTGATTTCGCCCCCGCCGCCTTCACCAACCTGCCCGCCGCTCTCGAGCGCGGCATCAAGGTGCGCGGCGTCGTCGGCTACGTCGGCGGCTCCTACTCGAAGCCCACCACCGACGAGATGGTCGGCATCGCCATCCGCCCGGGCCGGGGGATCAACTCCATCGCCGATCTGAAGGGCAAAAAAGTCGGCGCCACCTTCGGCTC
>JAPYQX010000473.1 GCA_029937135.1 Nitrospinota bacterium | reverse complement strand
CGGTGTGGTAGACCCCCCGCACGGGTCGGTAGGGCGCCTCCCGCGCCGTGTAGAGGCCGCAACCGCCCAACAACGCCAGCAGGAGCGCCCCCGCCGCCCAGGAGCGCAGGTCCGGAGTGCGGAGGCAACGGCCCACCTCTACGGCGAGGCGCTCGGTTTGATCGGAGGGGTCGGAGCCGCCGACGACGGCGATAAGGGTTTTCACCTGCGGCCTTCCGCCGGGCGGAGAAAGGTCAATGAGGGGATTATCCGGAAATACACCCGCCTCTTAACCAGCATCTTACGGCTCATGCCGGAAGGGTCAAGGCCGCAGTTCAAACGCCGCCGGCAAATTATCGGAAATTCGCTAAAAAGCGTCCTCCACGATCACCCGCTTGTCGTGCCCGGCGGGCAGGCCGTTGTTGAGCGTCTCGAGCATCCAGTCCGCGATCGCGGGGTACATATCCGCCGCCACCTCGCCCATGGGATGAAACACCCCCTCGTAGAGCCAGAACTCCTTCGGGCAGGTCAGCGTGTCCATGAACACCTCGATGTCCTCGGGCGCGCAGAGCTCGTCCATGTCCCCGGCGACGAGGAGATAGTTGGCACGGAGCTTTTTCACGATACCGGGCCAGATACTGTCGCGCACCTCGACGAAATCATCGAAAGCTTCACTATCCTGAATGTTGGACATGTACATGTAGACGCGCCGGAAATTCGGCTGGGCCTGGTTGAAGATAATGTCCGAGGGCCCCACGTTCGCCATCTGTCCCACGACGGCGCTCACCCGGTCGTCGCGGGCGCCGATCTCGACCCCCCAGCGGCTTCCCATGCTCATCCCGAAGAGACCGATCTTCGAGCTATCGACCTCGTCCCGTCCGCAGAGGAAATCGATCACCCGGCTGGCGGCGCGGGCGTAGTTTTCCTGATCCACCCAGACCTGATTCATGTTGCTCTCGCCCTGCCCGGGGCCGTCCATGACGCAAACATTCATCCCCCGCGCATGAAAAACATTGTTCCAGGGGTTGAGGCCGTCCTCCTTGATCATGTCCATGCCCGGAATGACCAGCACGGTGGGCTTGGGCCCCTCACCCTCCGCCGGGTAGTAGATAAAATAGGTTTTCTTGCCGGGCTCGAACTCGGCCTCGTGCCTGGTGATTTTCCCGCCGTGGAGTTCGCACATCTTGTCGAAGCATCGCCGCATCCCGTCATAATTCTCGATTTTTTTCGGATGCCCGTCCACGGGGATTAAGTGCTGCGCGCGGCCATAACAAAGTGCCGCCCGGTGGAAGTGTTGAACCGCGGTGACCTCGCGGCCGGCGGCGAGGGCCTCGTTCGCCTTTTTCTCTTGGATGGCCGCCTGCCGCGCTCACGCCTTGGGGAACGAGCGCCGGCCCGTCACCCGGCTGTACACCGCCTGAAGGTCCATGTGGCGGAATCCCCGCTCGTAGCGCGTGCCCATGATGCCCGGATGGAGCACATCCTCGTTGTCGGAAAGCGTCAGGAAGTTATCGAAAATCCAGTTTTGATCCGCTCGAGGCGCCTGTCTGCGCATTTTTCATCCCCCTATCGGAAACAATTTCAAAAATTAGCCGGCGAAGCGGCCCGAAGAAAAAAAAGGCCGGCCGAAGCCAGCCTTTTGTATTTGGTCGGGGCGAGAGGATTTGAACCTCCGGCCTCCTGCTCCCGAAGCAGGCGCGCTACCAAGCTGCGCTACGCCCCGTCATTGAC
>JAPYQX010000108.1 GCA_029937135.1 Nitrospinota bacterium | reverse complement strand
GTCAGAAACAAATAACTCCACATGTACGAGAAGTCATCCAGGCCGCACACCGCACACGCCCAGGCTCCCGCTGGAACGAGCAACATTAAAACACTCATCAGGAGTGCTGTGAACAGCCTCTTGCGCATTAAATTTTCTCCACACGGCAATATATCACCGGGAGGTCCGGGTGTCCATGAAACCGATTATTTCTCAGTCATTTACATCAAATAGACCAGGAAAAACAATATCGGCCACAGCCCGGTGACCAGATGCCAGTACATGCTGCAGGCAATGACGCCATTTTGATTTTGAGCCGAAAAATGGCCCCGCCGGGCGCGAATCAGCACCATGCCAAGCCATATTACCGCGAAAAATACATGTACGGCATGTGCTCCGATGATGGTGTAGAAGGTGGAGGCATAGGTCCCCGAGGAGATCCGCAGTCCGAAATTGAGCAGCTGAATCCACTCATATCCCTGAATGGTCAAGAAAAGAAAGCCCAAGGCCCCTGTCAGGGTCAGGTAGGTGGAGAGCTTTGCCTGGTTGTCCTGTTTGAGGCCTCTCTGGGCCTGAATAAAGGTGTAGCTGCTGACCATCAGGAAAAGTGTATTGACCGAGGTGATACCCACCGGAAGCCTCGGCTGGAAAGGCGGAGGCCAGGGCTGCCCGCCGAACCTGAAAACCAGAAAGGCGCCGATGAGCCCCGAGAAAAACATCACTTCGGCCATGATGACAACCATCATGGCGAGCTGGACGTTTCCGATGATTGGCTCGCCGCCGGAGGGCATTTGGGGGCGGCTGGGCTCACCGCCGTTTCCGGGTGGCTCGACCGTTGACGGTGGAAGGAAGCCGCCCTCACGCCGCCGCGATTTTTCTTCGGCAATGGATTGAGACATGTCCTTGTCCGTCTTTCCCGGCTTAAACGAGTATTCCGAAAATTAGCGAAAGAAGCATTAAACCCACTATAAAAACAGAAAGAAAAAGTCCGAGGCGCTTATTTTTTGCCTGGAGACTTATTTCGCTCTCCTCGGAGGTTTCCCGATTAAAATCAGCCATTATCGAGCACCATCACTAGAAGGGAGACAGGCAAATAGACCAGGGACACATAAAACAGGTGCCTGGCGGCTTCGACCGTATTCTTTCTGGCCAACTGGATTCCGTAGCCCAAGTAAACAAAAGCAAGAATAAGGGACAAAAAGAAATAAACGGGCCCGGCCATTCCCGTAAGAGTCGGCATCATGCCGATGGGAATGAGAGCAATGCAGTAGTTCACCACATGAAAAGCAGTTTTGCGGCCGTCTGGGTCCTCGAGCGGCAGGAGGTGGATGCCGGCGGCCTTGAATTCGTCCCGGTAAAGAACGCCGATAGCCAGTGCATGTGGAATTTGCCAGATAAAAAGAATGGAAAAAAGAATCCAGCCCTCCACGGGAACGCTGTTTGTCGCCGCCGCCCATCCAAGAACAGGGGGCATGGCGCCCGGAATCGCGCCGACAATCGTGTTCCAGGAGCTGATTCGCTTTAACGGGGTATAGAGGAGCAAATACATCACCCCGGTCAGGGCGGTCAGGAAAGCCGTCAGCGGATTCACAAAAAAGATGAGATACAAATTGCCCGCGACCAGAAGCGAAATTCCGAAAGCGAGCGCATCGTATTGATGAAGTCTCTGGTCCGGGAGCGGACGCAGGCGGGTCCGATTCATTATAAAATCGATATCTTCCTCGGCGGCCTGATTCAGGGCCAGCGAACCCCCGGTCGCCATGGCGGTTCCGGCGAGCGTGTGGAACAAGAGGAGGTAGTCCATGCGGCCGCCGGAAGCCAGATAAAACGCGGCCGCGGCGGCGAAAACAACCATGAAGATGATTCGGGGTTTTGTCAGCGATATGAAATCAGCCGCGCTGCGCCCTATGGATGGGCTTTCCGCGCCGATGGATTCGGTTTTGGATATCATGGCGCCGATACCTGTCCGGAAAGAGGTGCTCGCCGGGACCGGTCCCATTGATGAATATGGTCCCTGTGTAGCCGAAGCGCCAAAATGATCGAAGTCGCGAACAACAATGCCCCCACGACGACATGCGCCGAAGTCATCGCCACAATCGTCCCGGGGGTGATCGCGTCGCCGATGGTGGTGTACTTGCCGAGATACGAGCCGGCGCCGAGGGTGATTTGAATAATGAGCAGGAACCAAAGCATGTTCGCGGGTCTTCTTATATCTTCTTGTCCGTTTGGAGCCCGGAGAATTATGGCCACAAGCCAGAATACATGGATTGTCACCAATAATGCCACCAGAAGGTGAGCGTCCAGCCGGTTTCCGGTGTGGCGCAAAATGGCTCCGAAAATAATCTGGACATAAATAAGACCGACCGTAATGAGGCTCATACGGCGGATTTTTCGCCCCATATCGGCGGATTCATCCGAATCGTTTATCCAGCTTTTTGAGGTGAATACGGCCAAGCTCACCATCAGGGCAAAAAAGAGCTGGGCGACGCAGGCGTGGATAATGGCAAGAAGGAGCTTGAGCCACACCACCCGGAGACCGCCCAGAACCCCCTGAACGATGACAAGGCCAATGGCTCCCGCGCCCAGCCAAGCGACCCATTTGCGCGATTCACCCCGCCAGAGGGCCGCGGCGGTCAAAATCGTGAGGATACCGACGAGTGAGCCGAGGAGCCGGTGGGAGTGCTCGTAGAAAATCCCGCCGACCATTTTCGCCCACGGGAATAGAAACATGTTGTAGCCGAAGGTAGCGGGCCAGTCGGGAACGGCGAGACCCGCTCCCAGGCTCGTAACGAGCCCGCCCATCAGGATCAATATTACTGTTGTTCCGGATGTCAAAATCGCCAGGATATGCGGCCAGCCGGCGCTGGCCGTGGAAGGACGGCCTATCCTTGCCATAAGGAACTCCCCGATTCTTTTGGCAGGGTTAGTGCGATGCGGAAGCGGCTTCCTCGCTGAGTGGTTTGGTTTGAGGGGCCCAGTCGTCTTCCTCGCCCGGGAGGCTGTACTCGTAGGGTCCCCTGTGAACAACCGGGAGGGTGGGTCCGAAGTTTCCGTGCGGCGGGATTACCGGGGCAACCCATTCGAGCGTATTGGCCTTCCAGGGGTTCTGCGGGGCTGTCTCGCCGATCTCCCCCATCTTTTTCGAGAGGTAGCGGTAGATCCAGACAAAGACGGCAAGGCCGATGATGCCCGCGAACATCCGGCCGCCAAACGAGGCCGGTGTCGGGTTGGTCAGGCCCTCCAGATAAAATGCGACGAATTTATAGGCTATGAACGCGGAAAGGTAGGAAGATACCACGCGGGCCGCGGTCCGGAACCAGTTGAAATTTAATTTCCAAAGACTCCCGAAAATATTCATGGCGAAAATGATTTGGCCCATACCCAGCATCAAGGCGCCGAGGGTAATCGCCACGTTAAACGGCTCGAAATCCTTCAGGAAATCGTACTGCATCGGATTGTAAATCCGGCGCATGTGGCCGCCGATGCCGAGAATGTGCATCGGAAAAAAAATGATATTGAAGCCGATAAATGTAATCCAGAAATGAACCCTTCCCAGCGAATCGTTCATCATCCGGCCAAACATTTTTGGGAACCAAAAAGTAACACCGGCGAAGAGGCCGAAAATACTTCCGCCGAAGAGAACGTAGTGAATATGGGCGACGATGAAGTATGTATCGTGAATAAAAATATCGACAGTGTTCGACGCCATGAAGATGCCGCTCAGGCCGCCAATGACGAACATCGATACGAACGCCAGGGCGTGAAGCATCGGAACCGTGAACTGGATGGAGCCTTTCCAGAGGGTGCCGAGCCAGTTGAATGTTTTAATGGCAGAGGGAATCGCGATGAGCATGGTGGTGGTCATGAAGGCCTGACCCAGACGAGGGTTCATTCCGCTCTGGAACATGTGGTGACCCCAAACGGCCCATCCGATAAAGGCGATTGCGATGATCGCGTAAACCATCGCGCGGTATCCGAAAATCGGTTTTCTTGAAAATACGCTGAGGATGTCGGAGGTGACGCCCATGGCCGGGAGGATGAGAATGTAAACCTCCGGGTGCCCGAAGTACCAGAACAGATGTTGCCAAAGCAGCGGCTGGCCGCCCTTTTGGGGATCGAAAAACGCAGTCTCGAAAACCCGGTCGAAAATCAGCAGAACTCCCGCCGCGCCCAGAATGGGAAGAGCGAGAAGCGACAGGATTGCAACCACGAAAAGCGCCCACACCGTTGTTGGCATCCGGAACCAGGTCATGCCCTTGGTCCGCATGTTGATAACCGTTGTGATGTAGTTTACCGATCCCATCAGGCCGCTGATTGTCAAAACAAAAATACTCAGCGCCCAGAGCGTTTGTCCCGCGCCGACTCCCGTAAACTCTTCCTTGATGGATAGGGGTGCATAAGCCGTCCAGCCCGCCGCGGCGTGGCCGCCCTCGACAAAAAAGCCCGCCAGCATGATCACGCCAGCAAGAGCCGCGACCCAGAACGAAAGCATGTTGAGAAAGGGAAAGGCCATGTCCCGCGCGCCGATCATCAACGGGATTAAAAAGTTGCTGAACGCACCCGAAAACATGGGCATGATTACGAAAAAAACCATGATGGTGGCGTGCATCGTTATCATCATGTTGTAGATATCGGGGCCGATGATGCCCGTGGGCATGAACTCGTTTTCATCGGAGAGCCAACCAAACCCCCAAACCGAGGTCTCGGGCCAGGCAAGCTGCCAGCGGAACATGAGCGCCAGCCCGCCGCCGAGAATCATCATCACAAGAGCAAACCAGAAAAACTGCTTGGCGATCATTTTATGATCAGTGGAAAAGACGTAGGTCGATATGAAACTTGCCTCGTGATGATCGTGGCCAACGGTTGCCGTTGCTGAATCGCTCATTGCTTGATTTTCCCCTCGGTGTTTAAGAACAACAAAAAGCGCAATCTCTTATGTGAAATTAAGAAGATTTTTTGGCATAGAGTTTTGTGAGAAACGCTGTGTAGCTTTCCTCGGAATGAACGATCAGTTCTCCTTTCATTCCCGAATGTCCCGTGCCGCAGAGCTCGGCGCATGGAATTTCATACTTCCCGGTCTTGATCGGCTTGAACCAGACCTGAGTCAGGCGGCCCGGGACGATGTCCTGCTTCACGCGGGCATTGGGGATAAAAAAGCTATGGATAACGTCCTCGGCGCGCATTGAGATCAAGACCATTTTATTAATCGGTATGTTCACCTGGTTATCCAGCCTGACATCGTCTTTCGTTCCGAATTTTCCGTCCGGCCCCGGGTAGATAACTATCCAGTTGAATTGTTTTCCGATGACCTCAAGGCGTACATCGGGATTGGTTGGCGGGTTTACTTTCAGCTTTGCCCACGAAGCCTGACTGAGAAACAAAATGACAATTAGAATAATCGCCGGAATGACTGTCCAGATAATTTCGATCGTTTTGTTTCCGTGGGTATATGTAGCCTGGACTCCGGGTTTTTGGCGGTAGAGAATTAAAAATGCGACCATGCAGGCAGCGACCAGAAAAAAAGTTACGCTTGTGATGTAATAGATGAAGGTGAACAGGAAATCTATTTCTCCGCCATGAGCGGAAATGTTTTCGGGGAGCCAACTCATCATGAGAGGATGTTCCTTTTTAAGGTATGCGCATTCAAAGAAAAAAAATTCGTTTTCTACTGAATCCTGCAGCTGGATGGCGAGTTTAACGGAATGAGGTCTCGAAGTTCAACCGCCAAAGTCGGATAAACATAACGAAAACAAAAGGAGGCGGGCGACGTAATGAGAATGTAAGACCACATTATCTAAATAATGAAGTGACACGCGATCACCGATATTGAATTGCTCAGATCTTTGACGTGAGTGGCTCTCGTAATTAATGGGCGGAAGCGCTCCACCCCTTGACGATAGTCAGGGTGGTTGGGTAGTAAGAGGAGCGATTTGCGCCAGTAGCTCAGCTGGATAGAGCGTCTGACTACGGATCAGAAGGTCGGGAGTTCGAATCTCTCCTGGCGCACCAAATATATCAACAACTTGCAGTGATATTGCGGGTTGTTATGAAATAGACTACTCCACAAACTACTCCAATTTGGGGAAATTGTAATTCTTCTTTTGGGGTAGTTGTGGAGTGGTTTTATTTAACCTACCCCATTTTTGTTTTTAGTCCCCCAACCAATTTTGTTTTTTGATCATTTGATCAAGTTTTAGACCCCACCATTTATAATCTCCCCAGTTTTTGAAGTGACTCGAAATAAAAGATTTTGGATTTCGATGTTTATAGTTCTTCTTGAGATATGCGATTACCACTGTATCTATTGGAACTTCTTCGTAATGACCAGAAAGAACCATTAAATGGGCTGTCGCATATGGACCAAACCCCTTAAACCCCTTTACGACTTCATGGACAAAAGAAGGATCACTTTTCTTATTTTCAATTCCTTTAAGAGATGGATCTGATTCAAACGTCTTAGAAAGCTCGATGAAGTAATCTGCTCTATATCCTATAGGAACATATTTTTTTAACGAAGATATAGATCGTTTTGAGATTGAACCAGGTTTTGGAAAGGGGAATCGATTCGACGGGGTGGGTATCGAATATTTTTTTGAACATAATGACTCAGACATTTTTTTCGTTAAAGACCATGTACAATTTGTGGTAAATAATGTCTTAGAAGCATCTTCCCAGAGTGAAGGTGAACGAAGAAGTCTTCCAGCTCCCATTTTCACTAACCCAGAATATTCTTTGCCAATTCGACTAGCTACTTTCAAAAGGTTTTCAGTGTCAATATTCACACCTAGACTTCGTGCCAGTTGAGACTCCAAGTGTTCGAGGTGGTTTTTTTTTAACTTAATACGAGATGTTATTTTTGTTGACAAATTATTTCCGTCTTGTCTCACTTCTATATCTACTGGTTGATTTATAGCGAAACATGCGAAATGAAGTTTTGAAGAGGAGGACTCCCACTCAAAAGGTGACAAATTTCTCCATCCATGGGACTTACAGGTCATCACAAGGTTGTAATATTTAGGACACTTAAATTTAATGGTTGCAATAAACATTAGATTTTTCTCCACGACATGAGAACAAATAATTATGATGAGTGATATTTAATATTAAAGTTCCAATAGACGGAGTTGAAATTATCGACGTGATGTTTGAATCAAATTATTGTGAGAACCACTCCCCGACTCTGTAACCACGATCTTAGAACATCCCCGTTCATTTCGTCGTACCACAATGTGTCGGGGTTAATTCTCTTTCCTTTCACTAGTGACTGGTACCGTTTGATAGCCTTCGGTTTCCACCAATCAACTATACCTCCTACATCTCCATTGAACTTTTCACTAAAGACCAGTTTTGATTTTTTGATTTCACCACAAAGAAACTCCCTTCCATTTTCATAGAAGTCGGAAAAATAGATTCCTCTTTTGTGGTTGGTCATATAGTCCTTCTGTGAAATCCCAAGATATTTCAACACCAATCTGATTACATTTTGTTTCGGACTGGACCGACTGATTGCGTCCTTGTGTTCATCTGGATATTTCTTTTTCACCCACGAGGACCAAAATTCGTAATATTCATCATCCGGTTTGATGAAAACCTGTCCACTGGTTTCTCCCAAAGGTTTCCAATATGGAATCCGATCATACATTGAGAACTTCCCGAATAGAGAAGTGGTCGTGAGTCCTACTAATGTGTCATCGTATCGTTCCTTCCATTTCTCTCTGATCTGAGATGTGGTTGCGAGGGATGCGATGAGTTTCCCACCAAGAAAATTGAATCCCAATGGCTGAGTCGCGTGACAGGTGGACACGACCGCAAGGTTTCTTAATTTCTTTCTCTTTTCACTTTCTCTCCATCCGATGAAATCATCCCTTGGTTTCAGTGAACGAAAATCAGACGCGAAGGTGAGGATACCGATATATCGTCCATCGGATTTGTTCCTCACGATGGACCTGATTAATCTTCCGGGTCCAGTTGACCATTCCATGGTGGTGGATTTCACGCGAAGTATATTGAACTCTGTGAGGTCGTCCTCTACGAACTCTATAATGGGTTCTAGTCTTTCAATTTCTTTGATAGTGGTTTTTTGGTTCGTGATTCTATCGGGTTTCCAAATGTTCTTTTCTACCTTGTTGACTAATCTTTTCGGTGGGTTGAGTCTTTGGACCTCTTGGTACTTCCTGTAAACAGACATCTCACGGCTGTCTAGTTTCTTCAATTGGTCTAGGTGTGTAATTAGTTCTTCACGATGTTCCTCACCATTTTTAGGTCTTTGATTGAAAATGGGTAGGTCTTTGAGAGAACATCAGAAATCAATGAATGGTCTGGTTCGTATTCACGAAGGAGAGTGTGGAACTTTCTTCTGAAATCCGACTCACGGTTGGACTTGTCGTCCCGGTTCGGACGAATGAACTTGTTTCTCACTTGTTCATAGGCTTTGTTGACAGATATTTTCCCTCTGTCGATTCTCTCTATGAGTTTGGGATCATAGTTGGAAATGGATTTTATCTTTTTGAGTTGAGTCGTAGAGAGACCAAGTTTCTTGGATATCTCAATGACAGTGGTCATTCTTTTTCCATTTCTTGAGATTGTTGCGTTTCGACCCCTTCCAATTTCCTTTTTTAGTTCCTGTTCCAAATACTGACCTAGCCCCTCCAAACCGGTCCATGCTGAATGGGAGTATTTTCGATAC
>JAPYQX010000107.1 GCA_029937135.1 Nitrospinota bacterium | reverse complement strand
ACTCAAGATGCTTTATTTGCTAAGCTACGGAGATATCAACGCGGTGGCGCCGGGAATCTGGAATGAATGGCGCGGAACGCTCTTGTTCGAGCTTTACCGGCGCACGCTACGGGTCATGGAGTCTGGCGAGGCCATCTCCCGAAAAAAGCGGCTCGATGATATCGGTAACCAGGTGTGCCTTGAGGCGCGGGCGGCGGTGAGCAAAGTGACCACGTCGCTGATCCTCAAGTACCTGGATAGAATGCCCGAGCGCTATCGGCTCGGAACCGCGCCGCAGGTTATCCTCCACCAGATCGAAATGAGCGAGAAACTGGGAGAGGACAGGTCTTTTGTGATGGATGTGACCCACCGGCGGCGGCTGGGCAACACGCTCCTGACGCTGGTGTGCCGTGACCGGCTGGGCCTGTTCGGCATAATCGCCATGACACTCGCTTCTTTTCATATCAAGATCCTCGAGGCGAAGGCCTATACGGATTCCGAAGGCTTGGTGGTGGACTCCTTTATCGTGGTCGATCCGGAGGGGAAGGCCGTCACCGACAGTACCTTGTGGGATAAATTCGAAAAAGATCTCGGTGACCATCTTTCGGGAAAAGTCACCATCGAGGAATTGGCGGCGAAGACCAAGGCTACTCGCCACCCGAAAAAAAAGATCTATTTCGAGATTCCCACCCTGGTGGAATACGACCTCACGGCGAGCGACGACGACACGGTCATCGAAATCATTACGCCCGATCGCCACGGGCTTTTGGCTCAGATTTCGGGGCGGCTGGTGGAGGAGGACGTATCTATATCGCGGGCGAAAATATCCACCGAGGGTCTCAGGGCCGTCGATGTGTTTTATGTGACGGACTCCGATGGGCGAAAAATCGAAGATAAGAAAAGGCTCGGTGAGTTGTGCGAAATTTTGACCAATGAGCTCACCGAGGAAGCAGCCGAGAAATCAACGTCTTTTTAGGAGCCGGTAGGAAAACAATTTCCTGAAGCTGGTTCTTGTGGATTTTTTTGAACGGACACCTTTGTGTCCCTTTATCAAGAGGGGTCGATTCAATGGCGACGAAACCGAAAAAAGCTTCTTCAAAAGGAGGAGGCGCAAGCGCCGTCTCCAAGGTTCTCAAGCTGGCCAAGGATAGCGGGGCCAAGATCGTGGATTACCGCTTCACCGACATGCCCGGCATGTGGCAGCACTTTTCATCCCCCATCGGAACTTTGGAACCGGATACCTTCTCCGAAGGCGTAGGCTTCGACGGCTCGAGCATCCGGGGCTTCCAGAGCATCGACGAGAGCGACATGCTCCTGATGCCGGATCCGGAGACGGCGTTCATCGATCCCTTCCTGGAAATTCCGACGCTGGTCCTGATTTGCGACATCAAGGATCCGGTCACGCTCGAGCTTTATGGGCGTGATCCGCGCCACATCGCCCTGAAGGCCGAACGCTACCTCAACTCGACCGGAATCGGCGATGTCGCCTACTTTGGCCCCGAGGCGGAGTTTTTCGTTTTCGACGACGTACGCTTCAACCAGGCCGAGAACCACGCCTTCTACGAGGTGGATTCGGTCGAGGCGGCCTGGAATACGGGCACCGACGAAGGCCCCAACCTGGGCCATAAATTGCGCTACAAGGAGGGATATTTCCCAACGCCCCCGTCGGATACCCTCCAGGACATGCGGTCCGAGATGATGCTGACGATGCTGGACATGGGAATTGAAACCGAGGTTCACCATCACGAGGTGGGCAGCGCCGGGCAGTGCGAAATCGATATTCACTTCGACAAGCTCCTCGTCACGGCGGATAAGCTGATGAAGTACAAATATGTGGTGAAAAACGTCGCCCGCAGCCACGGCAAGACGGCCACCTTCATGCCCAAGCCCGTCTTCATGGACAACGGCTCGGGGATGCACACCCACCAGAGCATCTGGAAGAAAGGAAAGAATCAATTTTTCCAGGCGGGAACCTACGGCGATTTAAGCCAGACGGCGCTTTATTACATCGGTGGCCTGCTCAAGCACGCTCCGGCGCTGCTGGCTCTCACCAACCCGACGACGAACAGCTACCGCCGGCTCGTTCCCGGCTATGAGGCGCCGATCAACCTCATGTATTCGTCCCGGAACCGGAGCGCCTGCGTGCGCATCCCGATGTACTCGCACAGTGAAAAAGCCAAGCGGGTCGAGCTTCGTTGCCCGGATGCCTCCTGTAACCCCTACCTGGCGTTCTCGGCCATGCTCATGGCCGGTCTCGACGGTATCCAGAGTAAAATACTGCCGCCCGAGCCGGTCGATAAGAATCTCTACGATCTCGCTCCCGAGGAAAAAGCTGGCGTGAAGCAGACACCGGGGAGTCTTCCCGAGGCGCTCGACGCCCTCGAGGCGGACCACGACTTCCTCCTCAAGGGGGATGTCTTCTCGAAGGATGTGATCGTGAACTGGATCGAATACAAGCGCGTGAACGAGGTGGACGCCGTGCGGCTTCGCCCGCACCCCCACGAGTTCGAGCTTTACTACGACATATAGGCCTTGCTGGCAGCGGCCTCACAGGCCAGCGGCCTCGCAGGTCAGCACTACGGTATAAAATCCCCCGGGCCGAAAGGTCCGGGGGATTTTTGTTTTAGTTATTTGTTTTAGTTAGAGTTAAGACTCGATTCCCTCAAGTCTACCGGCAGGCGCCGTATTGGCGATTATTCTTCCTCGAGGGAGAAGGGAGAGGGCTTTTCCGCATCGGGCGCGGATGTGTGTGGAGGAGACAGGTTCAGTTTTTTGGGAACGACGATTGCGTGAATCTCGCAGGGCCCATGGACACCGGTGACAAGGGTGAGACCGATGTCGGCCGAACGGCTGGGACCGGTGATGAGGTTCACGCAGCTTGGCGCCCCATCGCCGCCCGCCAGCGCTTCCCCGATGAGCGGGGACGCGGCGGAGAGATGGGGGATAATCCTTTCCTCGGGGACGAGGACCAGATGCGCTTCCGGCAGTAGAGAATAGAGGCGCGGCCGGCGGGGCCCGCTCGTGAGGATGACCGTTCCCGTCTCGGCGATTGCCCAGTCGCAGCCGGTGATTCCCAGGCCCGCCTTGGCGATTGCCTCGCGGCGGTCGTTTCCCACAGGAGAGAGGGGAAGGATTTCTGCGCCCTCTTCCCGGAGCCAGCCGGCAGTTGGCAGTGGAAGTCCCTCGTCCATTACCACGGCGCGATCCGAAAAGCGCCTAAAAAGCTCAAGAACGATTTCCCTTGCCGCTTCCAGGGATTCCGGCCGGTGGGCATGGCCGCCGACCGCCTCGAATTCCTCACAAAATCGCACCGCCGGGTCCGGCACCTCCACTTCGGGCAACGGGCCGGGAGCCGGGGCGGGCGGGGCATGAGAGATTCCCTTCGATATTTCAAGAAGGCGGCGGGCGCGATCAACCGTCTTCCCGCCGTGTGTTTCGGTCGGGCGATCCACGGGGCGGGGGGCTTGCCGTTTCGTGTCTCGTTGGCGTTCCCGCCAGATTTCCCTGAAGCTTTTTGTCGGAGGCGGGGGCAGATCGCGTCCCTTCAGCCAGGCCCCCGCCGGACCCGACAGCCATTTTGTTTTTGTGCGTTTCAGGAGTGGTGCGAGCAGGCGCGGAAGGAGCTTTATCCCCAGATCCCAGACGAAGGGGGTCCGCATGGCCCGGGCGGCGATGCGAAAGGCCGCACGCTCGGTCATGGGTACGGTGCGCTGGGCGAGGCGGGCCTCGCGCATTTCGATCAGCATTCGCGGAATATCGACGAAGACGGGACAAACCTCCTGGCAGGCACCGCAGAGACTCGAGGCCGAGGAAAGCTCTCCCGAGGCCTCCAGGCCGCGCAGCATCGGGCTGAGTATCGCGCCGATGGGGCCGCCGTAGACGGAATCGTAGGCGTGGCCCCCGACGCTCTGGAATACGGGGCAGGTGTTCTGGCAGGCCCCGCAGCGGATACAATAGAAGGCCTCGTGAAAGGGTCCGCCGAGATGGCGCGAGCGGCCGTTGTCGAGAACGATGAGGTGCATCTCCTCGGGGCCGTCGGCCTCGGCCTCCTTGCGAGGGCCCGTTACCATCGTGAAATAGCTGCTTAGTTTCTGGCCTGTCGCGCTGCGGGGGAGGACGGCGAGGAGGGTGAGCGCCTCGGCGAGGGTGGGCACCACTTTCTCGAAACCCATGACGGCGACATGGACCTTGGGCAGCGTCGTGACGAGGCGGCCGTTTCCCTCGTTCGTGACGAGGCAGAGGGTCCCCGTCTCGGCGATGGCGAAGTTGACGCCGCTTACCCCCATCCCGGCGCGGAGGAATTCCGCCCGGAGCCGCTTGCGGGCGGCTGATGTCAGATCGCGGGGGTCGTCCCCGATATTGGGGTCCACCTTCTCGGCGAAGAGCCTCGCCACCTGTTCCCGAGTTTTGTGAAGAGCGGGGGCGACGAGGTGGCTGGGTGTCTCACCCGCGAGCTGGAGAATCCACTCGCCCAGATCGGTCTCAAAGGGGGTGATCCCGGCGGCCTCAAGCGCCGCGTTGAGGTGAATCTCCTCGGTCGCCATGGATTTGCTCTTGACCACGGTTTTAACCCCGTGGCGGCGCGCGATGCCGATGATGATTTTGTCGGCCTCGCTGGCGTCGGCGGCGGAGTGAACATGGACCCCGAGGCGCGTCAGGTTCGAGAAAAGGGTGTCGAGGTGGCGATCGAGATCATCGAATGTGCGGCGACGAATCTCCCGGGCACGGGCGCGGAGGGCGAGAGGAGCGGCCGTTGAATCAAACGCCTGCTTTCGCAAGTCGCCGAACCTGGAGGTGGCGAGCCGGAGGGCCTCCTGGAGACCATCGTCCGCGAGGGCGGAGGCGGCCCGGCGGTTGAAGGGGGATGTCATGGCGCGTTGTCCACAGTGGCAGCGCTGGTGGCGCTGTTAACAGCCGCATCAGCGGGCCAGCCGGGGGCGTTCGGTCCGGCGAGCGCCTGGGCCAGATGAAGAAGCTTGATTCGTGAACCCCGCCGCGCGAGACCGCCGCCGATCTGAAGCATGCACCCGGCGTCGGCCGCCACCATCCAGTCGGCTCCCGCCTCCTCGGCCGCCCGGATCTTCTCATCGAGCATGGCGCAGGAAACATCGGGATATTTCACGGCGAAGCTTCCGCCGAATCCGCAGCATCGGTCCGCCCCCGTCATTTCCTCCCGGCGGTCGCAGGCATCCTCCAAAAGGCGGCGCGGGGCCTCCCGCTCCCCCAGCCCGCGCAGAAGGTGACAGGAGTCGTGGTAGACGGTGACGCCCGGCAGCGGGGGGGGCTCACCCCCGGTTCCGGCGAAGCGGACGAGATACTGGGAAAGCTCATGAACTCGCCCGGAGATTTGCTCGGCTATGCCGCGCCGCCAGGGGTCGTCGGGAAAAAGGGTGGGGAGGACACTATGGAGCATCCATCCGCACGAACCCGAGGGAACGATAATCGGGTCGTCTCCGGCGAGAAAGTCCATCTGCGCATCGAGAGTCTTGCGGGCCTCCGCGCGATAGCCGTTGTTGAAGTGCGGAAGGGCACAGCAGGTGAGGCCCTCGGGGACGGCGACCTCCGTGCCCGCGCGCTCGATGAGGTGGACGGCCGCTTGTCCCACACCGGGAAAATAACTGTCCACCAGGCAGGTGGGATAAAAAATGACCCGCTCGGGCGGTGTCTGGTTGTCTTCTCCCGGGCGATGCTCCCTCGGGCGATGTTTCATCAGAAGATCTTGGTGTCCATCGGCCGGCATGCGGCGGTCCTTATCGGGGGTTAAGCGGGGCGGCTAAAAATGTTCCCCGATTCTAGCATTGTTTGACTTCATCGCGGGAAATGCGTCGGATTCTCTATTTTTGGCGGTTTGATGCCCCCCGCCCGTCATCCTCTGGCGGTTTGATGAGTCCCGTCCCGGGATGATAGCGTTTGACAATCGAACGAGAGACGAATTCTGGGCTTCAACCGCCGGGCATGGCCCGCCGGATATATTTGAAGGAGATTTTTGGATGCACGCGAAAAAACGCTATGTCCTCGTCTGCACCAACGAGCGCGAGGAGGGCCACCCCAAGGGAAGTTGTGCCCGGGGCGGCTCGGTGGAGGTGCGCGAGCGTATCAAGGAGTTGGTCGCCGAAAAAGGATTAAAGGGCAAGGCCCGCGTTCTCAAGACGAGCTGCCTCGATATTTGCTCGGGCGGTCCCATTATTTGCGTCATGCCGGATAACGTCTGGTACGAAGGGGTTCGGGTCGAGGACGCAGAAGAGATAGTGGATTCCCATCTGGATCGCGGCGAGCCCGTCGAGCGGCTTCTCATTCCCGAGGCGCCCGCCGGATTTTCAATGATGTAAACGGACGGTGCCGCCGCCCATCCGGAGAGTGGCGTCATCGGGTGAACGGGGTCATTTGGAAGGGAGGCGCGGGTTGGATTTTCAGCTAAATGAATTTCAGCGTGCCCTGGAGAGCAGCGTGCGCGAGTTTGTCGATCGGGAGGTCATCCCCACGGCGAGCGAGTTCGAGCACAAGGACGAATATCCCCACCCGCTGGTGGAGCGGATGAAGGAGCTGGGCTACTTTGGCGCCATCATCCCCGAGGAAAACGGCGGGGCGGGCATGGACGCCCTCAGCTTCGCCGTCCTGACCGAGGAACTCTCCCGGGGGTGGATGAGCCTGACGGGCGTCATCGGGTCGCACTCGATGGTCTCGTGGATGGTGAGCCGCTTCGGCAGCGACGATCAAAAGCGGGATTGGCTCCCGAAGCTGGCCTCGGGTGAGATGCGCACCGGCATCGGCATCACCGAGTCGGGCGGGGGTTCCGATGTCGCCGCCCTTCGCACCACTGCGAGCCGCGATGGGAACGAATTCACGGTCAACGGCTCGAAAATGTTCGTCACCAACAGCGAGAACGCGACCCATTTCGGCGTCATGGTGCGGACGAACCCTTCCGCCGGCAAGCCCCACCAGGGTATCAGTTGTCTGATGATGGACCGCGGGCTGGGAGGCCTTCAGGTGAGCCGCCACCTCGATAAGCTTGGTTATAAGGGCATCCGGACCGGGGAGCTTGTTTTCGAGGAGTGCCGGGTGCCGGCGTCCTGTCTCATCGGGGAGGAGAATCGGGGTTTTCAGCAGTTGATGGCCGCCCTCGAACTGGGCCGCATCCAGGTGGCCGCGCGCGCGCTGGGGCTGCACCGCGCGTGCTTCGAGGCCTCGGTCAAATACGCTCAGCTGCGGCATACGATGGGAAAGCCCATCGCCGAGCATCAGGCCGTCCAGCTCAAGCTGGCGGACATGGCCACCTCGCTCGAAGCGGGCCGGCAGCTCACCTACCGCGCCGCCGCGATGAAGGATAGCGGCGAGCGTTGCGACCTCGAGGCGGGAATGGCCAAGCTCTTCGCCACCGACGCCGCCCAGAGGGCCTCGGAGATGGCGATTCACATTCACGGCGGCTACGGCTACATCAAGGAGTTGCCCGTCGAGCGCTACTACCGTGACGCGATACTCCTTCAGGTGGGGGAGGGCGCCAACGATATTCAGCGCATCGTCATCGCCCGGCGGCTGGTGGAAAAATATCCGGCGGGCTGATCCTGAGTCTTCAACAGAGGAAAATATGGACAGAGCGATATGGGCGATCTTCTACGATCTGCCCGAGGAGGGCAGGGAGGCGTATTTCGAGTGGTTCCACGGGGTACACATTCCCGAAAAACTCGCCCGGCCCGGTTATCTGTGGGCCGCGCACTACGAGGTCGTTCATCCCGGAAAGGCCTTCGAGAAGGTGCTCGGTCGCCTGGGCCGGGAAGATGACCCGGCCCTCGCCTCGGGGGCGGGCTTCATCGCGCTCTTCGGGGGCGAGACCACCCGCACTTTTTTCGACCCGGGCCCCTCTCAGCTCAAGGCGAATCAAAGCGAGGAGACGCGCGAGATGGTCTCGCGGCGGGTCAATCCCCTCGGGCTGATTTATTGCGAGGAGTGGCGGGCCGAGGGGCCCGAGGCCGGCGAGCGCGAGGGGGCGGACATTCTCTCGCCCGCGATTCAGATGGGCCGCTACGACGCCCAGGGAAACGACGAGGACCTTCAAACCTGGTATGCCCAGGAGAGAATGAAGGGAGTCGAGCGGACGAAGGGGTGTGTGGGGGCGAGAAAGCTCCTCGCCTCATCAGGGTCTCCGAGGCATTCGGTGCTTTACGAATATGTTTCCCTCGAGGCGCGCGAGGAGAACTATGTTTCTCTCGAGGAGACGGAGTGGACCCACCGGGTTCACGGGTATCTTCTCCACCCGCCGGGGTCGCCCCTGGTGGGGTCGCGCATCTGGCCTCCGATAAAAAACTAGCGCGGAGTTAGAGAGCGCGGCCGGGGCGTTTTCGCCTCGGCCGGTCCGGTTGTTTGGAACTAGATTCGGATGAGCGATTCGAGGATTTCGTCGGAAACCGTGACGACCCGGGCGTTGGCCTGGAAGGTTTGCTGCGCCAGTATCAAATTGACGAACTCCTCGCTAAGATCGGTGTTGGACGTTTCGAGGGATTCGGGGATGATTCTTCCCGCGCCCACCGTATCGGGGCTGACGATAATCGGCGCTCCCGAGAGATCCGTTTCATCGTAAAGATTTTTCCCGATGGAGGTGGGATTCGTTTGAGCCTGGAAGAGAGCGAGGGCCAGCCTTCCGATTAGCTGGGTTTCTCCGTTCGTGAATGTCGCCAGGATATCGCCTCTTGTGTCGATCGTAATGGCCTTGAACAGGCCGCTCCTAACA
>JAPYQX010000472.1:847-1752 GCA_029937135.1 Nitrospinota bacterium | reverse complement strand
CTCTTCCCCTGCGGAACCATTCGCTGGGCAGTGGGGTGCGGTCATGATCCTCTCCGGCCGGCTTCACGGCGACGAACAACTCGTGCGCGGCCTTCGCACAGATAAACGAGAACGCCGCGCTGACGATCTGAAGCGGGGCGGTCCTTTAGATCAAGGCCTCTAGATCAAGGCCTCGTTCGTTCAAAAAGCGGAGGAGATACTTGAAGCTTCTGAAAAAGACTTTAGAATCGGGGATACCACCCCATTTGTCGAGGGCGCGCCCGGGCGCGGCCTTCCGGCGGCGCCAGAGGCGCATCTCCGGGCGATGTCCGGCCGGAACAGCGGTGGCCCGGGTTGAACAAACGTTATTTTCGAGTTTTTTGAGGAGGAATCCCAATGGTCGATTTCAAGCTCACCGAGCAACAGATGATGCTCCGCGATATGGCGCGGAAGTTTGTCCAGGATGAGGTCGTTCCCGTCCGCGCCGATCTCGACCGCAAACCCGATCCGCACGAGGGTTTCTCCTGGGAGTTGTTCCGCAAGGCGGACGCCCTGGGCCTCCGCACCCTGGCCCTAAAGGAGGAAAATGGCGGCATCGAGGCCGATATCATCACGCGCTGCGTCGTGGGCGAGGAGCTTGCGGCGGGCGACCTGGGTTTCGCGGTCTGCCTCGATCAGATATGGAAAATTTCGGGGGCCATCGAGAAGCTCTGCAACGAAGAGCAAAAGGAGCGTTTTATCCCGATGTTCCGGGACGACCCCGAGTGTATCCTTTCGATTGGAATCACCGAGCCCTCGGGCGGGTCGAACTACATTCCGCCCATGGAGCGCAAGGAGACGATCCAGACGCGGGCCGAGCTCAAGGGTGATGAGTGGGTGATCAACGGCTCGAAGTGCTTTGTTTCGAACGCAGGCCTCTCGAAGAT
>JAPYQX010000472.1:0-837 GCA_029937135.1 Nitrospinota bacterium | reverse complement strand
CTCGAAGATTTATCTCATTTTTGCCCTCACCGACCCCGACAAGCCTTTCTACGAGCGCTTCAGCGCGTTTCTCGTCACCAGCGACGCGCCGGGTTTCTCCGTCGGCAAGACCGAGGACAAGATGGGCCAGCGCCTTGTCTGGAACAGCACCTTCCACTTCGACAACTGCACGATTCCAGCGGCCAACCTGGTTGGCCGCCGCGGGGGAGGGATGCCCGAAGTGCTCAAGTTCCTGGCCGAGGAGGGGAGCAATATTCAGGCCGGTGCGACCGTCCTCGGCACGGCGCGGGCCGCCTACGAAGCCGCCGTCGAGTATGCCAACGAGCGCTTCATCGGCGGCAAGATTATGATTCATCACCAACTGACCCACCACAAGCTGGCGAGCATGAAAATGCGCCTCGACGCGGCGCGCTCCTATCTCTACCGGGCGGCCTACAATATCGACTCGCCCGATGAGGAAAGCGACTACTCCATGGCGCCGCTGGCGAAGGTTTTTGCCGCGACGACCGCCTTCGATGTGGCCAAGGAATCGCTCGAGTTGTTCGGGGCCTACGGTTATATGAAAGATCTGCCGATGGAAAAATACCTGCGCGACGCGGCGAGCTTTCTGCACTCGGACGGCGTGAACGATGTCCTGCTTCTCAGGGCGGCGCGTCTTCTCTACGATCTGCCCGCGGAGTTGTATCAGTAGGCGCCCGGGCACGGTGACCGAGGCAGCGGGGGAGAGGATTTTCCGGGCCGGACTGGGGCGTCCAAAGCCACCTCCGTGTCCGGCCTTGTCAGGAAAGAATAGTTCGCACTTCCCGCCGAAGGGTTTCGTACTCGATGGGCTTGGTG
>JAPYQX010000106.1 GCA_029937135.1 Nitrospinota bacterium | reverse complement strand
GGCTATGGAATGATGACCCCACTCGGCGGGGATGTGGCCGCGAGCTTCGACGCCGCCCGCGAGGGAAAATCGGGCATCGATTTCATCCGCCAGTTCGACCCCGCCAGGCTTCCCTGTCAGATAGCCGGCGAGGTGGACGACGCCTGGATCGAGGAGCGCGAAGATCCCTCCCGCCGCCCGCTTCTCAAGCTCTCGACGCGCGGCGTCCGCATGATGCTCATCGCCACCGATGAGGCCGCGGCCAGCGCGCGCCTCGGCGAGATTCCTGATCGCTCCCGCGTCGGCGTTTCTGTCGGCTCCCACGGCGAGCACGCCGATATCCCCGGAATGATTCAGCTGTTTCGCCACTGGCGCCCTGGGGGCGATTCCCCCTGGGAGGGAAAATGGGATTTTGGCGATCTCATGCGCTCGGGCGGCTACGATTTTCTTCACTTCTACCGGCGGAAGATCGACGTGGCGACCTCGGTGGTGGCGACCGCGTTCGACGCCCAAGGCCCCACGATCTCCGTCTGCTCGGCCTGCGCGGCGGGAGGGCAGGCGGTGGGCGAGGCGCTCCGCATCATCCGTGACGGTAAGGCGGACGCGATGATCGCGGGCGGGTGCGAGTCGGCGATCTCCTACGGCGGTTTTCTCGGTTTTGTCCTGCTGACGGCGCTGGTGGAGAAATACGAGAGCCCCCAGAAAGCCTCGCGGCCCTTCGACCGGAGGCGAAACGGTTTTGTGATGTCCGAGGGGGCGGGTTCCCTCGTTCTCGAGGAACTCGAACATGCGCTGGCGCGGGGGGCGCCGATCCTGGGCGAGGTGCTCGGCTATGGCGATTCGGCCGACGCCTTCCGCATCACCGACATGCACCCCAAGGGGGCGGGAGCGGTTCTCGCGATGCGCGGAGCGCTCGATGACGCCGGCGTCTCGCCCGGCGAGGTGGAATATATCAACGCCCACGGCACCTCGACCCCGAAAAACGATCTCACCGAGACCAGGGCCATCAAGGAGGTTTTCGGGGACGCCGCCGGGCGGATTCCGATCAGCTCCAACAAGTCCCTGATCGGCCACACGATTGGCGCGGCGGGCGCCGTCGAGGCGATCTTCTCCCTCGAGGGGATGCGCCGCGCCGAGATACTCCCCACGATCAACTACGAAAATCCCGACCCCCGGTGCGACCTGGATTATGTGCCCAACGAGACGCGCGCCGCCGGGCACCGGGTCACGCTTTCAAACAGCTTCGGGTTCGGCGGGCAAAACGCCTCGCTTTGCCTCGGCCGCTACGAAGGTGAATGATCACGATGCCCGCCGCTCTCGCCGTCACCGGGGCAGGCGTCTTCACGGCGGCGGGCAGGGGCCTGGACGCCGCCTGGGAGGCGCTCTGCGCGGGGAGAAGTTTCCTCGCCCCCGACGATGAGCTGGCTGGGTTCTCTCCCATCGAGCGGGCCATCGAAACGGCGCGTTGCGCTCCACCCGGCCCCGAATCGCTGGGGGCGGATCGCAGAGCCGCCCGCCTCATGGGGCGGCACACCCATATGCTCCTCGCGGCGGTTCAGGACGCTCTTGAGGAAGCTGGGCTGCTCGGGGGAGTTGATGGAGAAGCGTCCGGACTCTCCGGCGAGGAGATGGCTTTTTTCGCCGGGATGGACTCGGTAGACCCCGGAGAGGCGGATCTCGTCTCCGCCGTCCAGACTTCTCGGGTGGATGGCGGCGGGGTGGACCTGGGGCAGTTTTTTGACGAGGGGATGACCCAGATTCCCCCGCTCTGGCCGCTCGGGATGCTCAATTCCACCGCGTTTTGCCAGGTGGCGATACAGTTTGGCCTGAGGGGGGAAAACGGTCTCTTCAGCCCGGGGGCCGAGGCGGCCGCCCAGGCTGTGATCGAGGCGGCCGAATCCCTCCGCGAGGGGAAGGCGCGCGCCGCGCTGGCCGCCGGGGTCAGCCCGGTGGTGTCGGTCAGATCGGTGGCCCGCTATCTGAAGCGGGGGCTGCTGAAATCGGATGCCGTCCCGGGTGCCGCCCCGGGTGGAAACCCCGCTCTGGGCGAGGGAGCCGCTGCTTTGTTGCTGGAGTCTGAGGACGCGGCCGCCGGGAAGCCCCGTCTCGGCTATATAAGAGGATGGGGGCGGGCCACGGCCGGGGACGGGGATCTGGCCGGAGCGGTCCGGGATTCGGCCGCCGCCGCGTTTCAAAGGGCGGAAATTGAACCCGGCCAGGTAGGGTTGGTGGTAGTCCACGGAGGTGGAAATCTCGAAGAGGACGAAGCCGAGGCCGAAGGGCTCGCGGATGTTCTGGGCGGCCACCGTCCCCTCGTTCTTGCGACCAAGGGCGCCTTCGGCCACCTTTTGGGGGGCGGGCCTGTGGTGGACCTGCTCATCGCGCTGAGGGCCATGGCCGAGGGGATTGTCCCCCCAAGCCCGGGTGTGGAAACCCCGGGCGCGAAAAATCCGGGCAGGGATTTTCTTGAGTTTCCGGACAGCCCAAGGGCCGCCCGCCTCGAGTCGGTGCTGGTTTTGGTGCAGGGGTTCGACGGCGCCTGCGCGGCGTTCGCTGTCGGCCCGGCCTGAGCACTGCGTGTAGCGCATTTGCATACCGCCTGAGAATTGCTTGTAACTTGAATAATGCTTAGGAGGAAACGGAGCCATGCGGTTTCTCTACTTTGACCGCATCATCGAGATCGAAAGCGGAAAGCGCATACGCGCCGTAAAGACGTTTCCGCTGTCGGAGGCCTACCTCAAGAAGCATTTTTCTAGGGCGCCCCTGATTCCGGGTTCGATCCTCGTCGAGGCGATGTCCCAGATCACGGGCTGGCTCGTGGTTTATACCCACAAGTGCGAGACCTCCTGTGTGATTTCGCTCATCAACAATCTCGAGGTTCCCGCCGACCTCCGCGCGGGGGCGACGGTTGAGCTTCACGGGGAGATCGTGGAAACCGACCGGCGGTGGAGCAATTGCCGTGCCTGGGTGGAGCGGGACGGGGAGCGGATCGCGAGCGCCGAGCGCTTTGTCTTTCCGCACTTCAAGGAAAAATACCCGGAAGAGGTTGCTAATTTCTACCGCGATATCGGCTGGATCGAACCCCGTTGGGACTGGGAGACCCCGTGAGCGAAGTTCTCATCACCGGAATGGGCATGGTGACCGCCCTGGGGGCGGATCTCGAAGTCGCCTGGAGCCGAGCCCTCGCGGGCGAGTCGGGGGTGAGGCCCGTCTCATCGTTCGAGGCGGGCTCGTTGCCCATCGCCGGGGCCGGTGAAGTGTCCAAGGACGAGATCGAAGCGCTGCGCGAGCGCCTCCCTGATGAACTGGCTTCGGAGGGTGAGCGGCGGGTCCTTTTCGCGCTCGACGCCGCCCGGAGCGCACTCGCGGACGCGGGGCTCTCGCCGGGCGAGACCGACCCCCGGCGCTCGGGGGTGATGATGGGAACCGGGCTGAGCACCTACCGGCTCGAGGACTTCGCCCCCTGGATCGGCGAGCGAGAGGGCTTCGACGCCGTCCGCTTCGCCGGGGAGCTTGAGAAGACCCACCCTTCGGGATATTTTCAAAACCCACCCGAGCGGGCCACCTCGCTGATAGCGAAGTGGGCCGGCTTCCGGGGCCCCACGGCCACCCTGACCTCGGCCTGCGCCGCGGCGGGGCAGGCGATTGGCCTCGGGATGCGCGTGATTCGCCGGGGGGAGGCGGATATCATCCTCTGTGGCGGGGCCGACTCGATGATCCATCCGGTGGGGATGGCGATTTTTCTCCTTCTCGGCGCGGCGACGACGGCGCCGATTGCGCCCGAGGCGCTCTGCCGGCCTTTCGACCGGAGAAGGGCGGGTCTCGTGGTCGGCGAGGGGGCGGGGGTGATTCTCCTCGAATCGTCGGAGCACGCCGCCCGCCGGGGCGCGCACGCTCATGCCCGGCTCTGTGGCTACGGCTCGAGCATGGACGCCTACCAGGTGACCGCTCCCGACCCGAAGGGCCGGGGCGCGGCCCGGTCGATGAGTGAGGCGCTCCGGGACGCGGGCATGACCCCCGGAGAGATCGCCTACGTGAATGCCCACGGGACGGGAACGAAGCTCAACGATCCGGCCGAGACGCTGGCAATCAAGAAAGTGTTCGGCCCATCGGCCGGAAAGCTGGCCGTCAGCTCGTCGAAATCAATGATCGGCCATCTGATCGCGGCCTGCGGGGCGCCCGAACTTATTTTCACGGCGCTGAGTGTGGCGCGTGATGAGGTGCACCCCACGCGGAATCTCGAAAGCCCGGACCGCCTGTGCGATCTGGATTATGTCCCGAACGAGTCGCGCAAGATGCCGGTTCCTGCGGCGATCTCGAACTCGTTTGGCTTCGGCGGACAAAACACGACCCTCGTTGTTGGAAAGGCGGCATAGATGAACATTGATCTGGGCGGCAAAGTGGCACTGGTCACCGGTGGCGGCCGCGGTATCGGCCGCGCCTGCTGCCTCGCGCTGGCGGAGTCGGGCGCGGCGGTTGCGATCAACTACAGCGCGTCGAAGGACGCGGCGGGCGAGGTGAAGGCCGAAATCGAGGAATCTGGAGGAAGAGCCGAGACCTACCGGGCAGACGTTTCCTCCTTCGAGCAGGTCGCCGCGATGTTCGAGTCGGTCAAGGAGGATTTCGGTACGCTCGATATCCTGGTGAACAACGCGGGCGTCATCAAGGATAATCTCCTTTTGAGGATGAAACCCGCCGACTGGGACAAGGTCATCGGCGTGAGCCTGAACGGCGTTTTTAACTGCACCAAGGCGGCGGTGGAGATCATGATGCGCGCGCGGACGGGGTGCGTGATCAATATCTCCTCGATCATCGGGGTCATGGGCGGCGGGGGTCAGACGAACTACGCCGCCGCCAAGGCGGGGGTTATTTCCTTCACGCGCGCTTGCGCGGCGGAGATGAGCCGGCGCGGCCTGCGCTTCAACGCCGTTTTGCCCGGCATGATCGAAACCGAGATGAGCGAGACCGTCCGCAAGCACGCCGGCGATGAAATCATGGAGCGCATCCCCTCGAAGCGGTTCGGGCGGCCAGAGGACATCGCCGGGGTCGTGGTTTTCCTCGCCTCCCCGGCGGCGGACTACATCAACGGCGAGGCCATCACCGTGGACGGCGGGATGCACATCGGCTAGGACCGGAGGGCGCGCGTGCGTTTGTATCAGGGAATTGATCTGCTCGAAATCGACCGGCTCAAGGCGGCCTATGATCGCCAGGAGGCCTTCGGGCTGAACATCTACACCGAGGCGGAGCTTGCTTACTGCAACGCCCGGCCCGACCCCTATCCCCACCTGGCCGGGCGGTTCGCCGCGAAGGAGGCCTGCCTGAAGGCCTTCGGGGTGGGCATGGGCGGCTTCGGGGCCACCGGCCGGTTCCGGGAGGTCGAGGTGGAGTCCACCCCCTCGGGCAAGCCGGTTCTCCTGCTGCACGGGTCGCTTGAGAAGATGGCCCGGCGGCTGAAGATCGGCCAGATGACGGTTTCGATCAGTCACGCTGACAATTACGCCGTCGCCTCGGTGATGTTCCTGGGCGAGGGCACGGCCGAAGAGGGTGCGGCGGGCGAGGGCGAGACTGGAGAGACGGGGGAATAAATGGGAGAGACGCCGAATGCGCTATCTGCTGGTTGACCGCGTGACTTCATGGGAGAGCGGGGTGTCCATGGAGGGCGTCAAGAACGTCACCATGAGCGAAGATTTCCTCGAGTTTCATTTCCCCCGGTTTCCGGTGATGCCTGGCTCGATGATCCTCGAGGCGCTGGTCCAGCTTTCGGGATGGCTCGAGGCGGCGGGCTCGGGGTGTGAGTGCTGGTTCCTCCTTGAGCGGGTCGAGACGATTAAATACTACGGCTTCGCCTTGCCGGGCGATCAGATCGAACTCCGGGTCGAGGCCGCTGGCGAGGAGGAGGGCCGGAGCCGCTACAAGGGCGCCGCCACGGTCGGCGGCGAGCGCAAGGTGGCCGTCGATTTTTCGGGGCGGGTGGTGGACCTCAAGGACTACGAGGACCCCGAGGAGCAGGCCCACCTTTTCCGCGTCCTCACCCGCGACGTTAAACTCTCGTAGATCGGGAAAACGCGATGGAAGGCAGGGAAGTCTGGATCACGGGCGCGGGGATGATCACACCGCTCGGGGCCGGGGTCGATGCGAACTGGGCGGGAGTCCGCGCCGGGCGGAGGGGGGTCGAGCGCCAGCCTCAACAGGCGGGGGCCCCGTTTCCCGATAACTTTCTCTACTTCGGCACGGTGGACGGATGCGACGGCCCGCCCGAGGTTCCGCCGAAGCTGGCGAGCCAGCGAAAGTTTCTGAACCGCTCCTCCATCCTCGGGCTGCACGCCGCCCGCGAGGCGATTGAGAGCGCGGGTGTGGACATCTCCGCCCTGCCGCCCGAGCGGAAATCCCTCTACATCGGCTCGGGGGATTTCACACGGCTTGAGTATCTCGATTTTTACTCGTCCATCGCCGAGGTGGCCGGGCCCGGCTGGGCGCCGCCCGACGCCGAGGCGCTGAACGAGTTGGCCCTCCACCAGGTGAACCCTTTTTATCTGCTCGAGGGGCTGGCGAACAATTTGTTCAGCTACCTTTCGGCCAGCTACGAGATCATGGGGACGAACGGAAGCCTGTCGAGCCTCTCCTCGTGCGGGGCGCAGGCGCTTGAGGCCTGCGACCGCGCCCTTCGGTGGGGAAAGGCGGATTTTGGCCTCGTGGTGGGCTGCGGCTGCTGGATCAGCGCCCTGATCCGCTTTGAACTCGACGGCCTGGGGATTCTCTCCCGCGCCCTCGACGGGGCCGAGTCGTTCCGCCCCTTCGACCGGCGGCGGGACGGTTTTTTTCCGGCCGAGGGGGCGGCGGCGCTGGTGATCGAGTCGGCGGACGCCGCGCGCGCGCGCGGGGCGCGCCCCATCGGGCGGATTCTGGGGACCGGAAATTTTCAGGAAGTCACCTCGGGCGCGCATCTCTCGGTCCCTCTCACGGCGGCGGCCAAGGCCTGCCGCTCGGCGGTGGCGGAGGGCGGCGTGGCGCCCGGGGAGGTTTCTTTCATCCTGCCCCACGGGAGCGGCACCAAAAAGGGCGACCGCATGGAGATGCGGGCGCTCAAGGCGTTTTTGAATGGCGATGCCGCCGCCGGAACCGCCGCCGGAGCCGAAAGGGTTCCCATCGCGCCCTGGAAGCCCTACACCGGCCATATGGGATCGGCGAGCGATATTGGCGAGATGATCCTCGGTCTGCGCGCCATCGAGGCGGGCGCGCTTCCGCCTGCTCCCGGCTTCGAGCGGGCCGAAAAAGAGTTTCAGGTTCTCGATATCCCAGGCGAGGAGCGCGAAATTCGGGGAAATACTTTTCTTTCGCTGAGCCACGGCCTCGGCGGCCAGTCCTCGGCCACCCTCCTTTCGGCGCCGTGAGCCCGTCTGCCGCGCGGGCCTCAAAGCCCCGCAAAAAACGCCGCCGCGGCAAGGACAAAAGCCCCCTCCGGCAAAACGCCGAGTTTCTTCTCGTCTACGCGGTCCTCTCGCTGGTCCGCTGGATGCCGCTCTGGCTGTGCGGGCACGCCGCCTCCCTCGCGGGGTCGGCTATCTACACGCTCGCCCCGCGCCGCCGGAAAATTATCCTGACTAATTTACAGATCGCCTTTCCCGATTTGAGCGGGGCCGAGCGGGCGCGGATGGCGCGGGCCAGTTGCCGCTCGTTCGCTCTGACGGGCCTTGAGAGCGTGAAGTATCTCTACCGCTTCCGCCTCGAAAGCGCCGAGGCCGATGTCCGCCGGATGGTCGAGGGGGTGGATGATGATTTCGCGCGGGCCCGCCGCCTTCACGACGAGGCGGGCGGGTGTATTTTCGTGGTGCCTCATCTGGGCAACTGGGAACTGATCACTCACGGGGCAACCATTGCCCGCATTCCGGTGACGATCGTTGTCCGGCCGCTCGACAATCCCCGGCTTGAAAAACTTCTTTTCGAGATGCGCTCGGGCTCGGGCCAGGAGATTCTCGCCAAACGAAACGCGCTGTTCCACCTCCGCACCGCGCTCCGCAAGGGCAGGTCGGTGGGCCTGCTGGCGGACCAGCACGCCGGGATGAAGGGTATCGACGTTCCGTTTTTCGGAAAACCCGCGAGCACGACGACGGGCCCGGCAGCGCTGGCCGTTACCTTCGACCGGCCGATCATGGTGGTCGCCTGCGTGAGAAAACCGGGTGGGCGGACGTATGAAGTGCTTCTCAGCGAACCTATCCGCCCGGACACCGGCGCGGATTCGATCCCGGAGATCGCGCGCATAACGGCGGCCATCAACCGGGAGATTGAGGGTTTCATCCGCCAGCGGCCCGAGCAGTATTTTTGGCTTCACGACCGCTGGAAGCTGGCCAAGCTCTGGGGCCGCTCGGAGTCGTTTCTGGCGGAGCAGGAAAAAGCAGAACAGGAAAAAGCCCGAAAAGAAAAAGCCGAGAAAGAAAAAGAGACTGGCGGCTAGGCGGGGGTTTTGGCCGTTTTTTTGGTTTCGGTCATTTCCTGAAGAGCCGTGAAAAAGAGGCGGCCCGTGTGGGCGAGCCTGGCCTCGAGCTTTTCGGTGCAGTCGCAGCTTCCACAACTGGGGTAGCCCTCGCACTTCTCAAGCGTCGTCGTGTAGCGAACGTCGATGTCCTCGAAATACTCCCGCCAGTAGGGAAGCTCCTCGAGAAGTTCACCGCCGGGGCCGAAGGCCTCGCGGCAGTAGCAGGGCTCTATCCACCGCACCTGACCGTCTTCGAGGAGCCGCGCGCTCTTCATGCATTTGATGTAGGTGGGATAGGCGATTGAGCCGCGCCCGAGGGCGCCCGACTCGACCGCTTCGAGCAGCGCCCGCTCCCTTCCTTTTTTCACGAACGCGCGAACCAGGTAGCGCATGAGCGTCCTCTTTCGGAGTGGCCCCTTTCGGGAGTGCCCCCCTTTCAGG
>JAPYQX010000471.1 GCA_029937135.1 Nitrospinota bacterium | reverse complement strand
GCGAATTCGCTTCTAGCGTCCTCTACCATCCGGGTGTCCACGAACCCGGGGCAGATCGCGTTGACGGTCACCCCGTTCGCGGCCACCTCGAGGGCCACCGAGCGGACGAAGCCGATCACCCCGTGCTTGGCGGCGTGGTAGGCGCTGCGGTTGGCCCCACCGACCTTTCCCGAAACCGAGCTCATCGCGATGATGCGGCCCCAGCCCCGCCCGGCCATGGCACCAATCGCGGCGCGCGTCGCCCAGAAAACGCTGTTCAAATTCACGCGGATAGTCTCGTCCCACATCTCATCGGAAGTATCTCCCACCGAAGCGTGCTTCATCATCCCCGCGTTAGCCACGAGAATATCAATTCCCCCGAGGCGCGATTCTGCCTCGCGCACCGCATCGGCGACCTCTCCGGGGGCCCCCGCGTCGCACTTGAGCGAAACGCCCTTTTGCCCCAGCCCTTCGATTTCGGCGGCCACGGAATTGACCTCCGAGCCCGTCCGGGCGATTACGGCGACATCCGCCCCCTCCCCGGCGAAAGCGAGAGCGACGGCGCGGCCGATACCACGCCCGCCTCCGGTCACCAGCGCCCGCTTGCCCTCAAGCCGCATAAGCGCCCCCCGGAGTCCCCGCCGTTTCCCCAAAATTTTTCTTGAGACCAATAGCCGCGCGGTCAAAAAACGCCGAGGTGAGCGAGACAACCTCATCGATTGAATCGAGCTGGTTGACCGCCTCCCGGAACGAGGCGCAATCCGGTATCCCCTTGGTGTAGGCGGCCAGGTGCTTCCGGCTGTTGAGGACCGCCTGCCGCTCCCCGAGGATTTCCACCAGATCGCGGATGTGGGTCAGCGCCATTTCCTTTCTCTCGGTCAGCCCGGGCGGCGGCGGGAGCGCGCCCGTCTTCAGCCATTGGCTCAGGCGGGAGAATATCCAGGGATTGCCGATGGCGCCGCGCCCGATCATGAGGCCGTCCACCCCCGTCGCCTCGATCATGCGGATAGCGTCGGCGGGGGTGAGGATGCTTCCGTTTCCGAGGACGGGCACCGACACCGCCCTCTTCACGGCGGCGATGGTTTCAAGGTCCACGCTCCCCGAGAAAAAAGCCTGGCGAGTCCGGCCGTGGACCGAAATCGCGGCGGCCCCGGCGTCCTCGACAATCCGGGCGAAGCGCTCGGCCTGGCCCGTGCCCAGGGTGTCCCACCCCGTCCGCATCTTGACCGTCACGGGCCTTCGAACCGCCCGGACCATCGACCGCACGACCTCTCCCGCCCGGTCCGGGTCCAGAAGGAGGGCCGAGCCCGCCTTGTTTTTCGTGATTTTCTTGACCGGGCAGCCGCAGTTGAGGTCGATGATATCCGCCCCCGCCTCCTCCACCAGCGCCGCAGCCTCGCCCATCATCCCCGGATCGGCGCCGAAGAGCTGGATCGAAACGGGTTTTTCCACCGCCTCGTTTTTCATAATGGCGAAGGATTTTTCGTGCCGCCGGACAAGGGCCTGGCTGCTGACCATCTCGGTGCAAACCATCCCCGCGCCCTGCCTGGAGACGAGCCT
The DNA here is from genome assembly GCA_029937135.1 of Nitrospinota bacterium. Lineage (GTDB taxonomy): Bacteria > UBA8248 > UBA8248 > UBA8248 > UBA8248 > UBA8248. Next base: position 216 of record JAPYQX010000471.1, on the reverse strand, counting down.
GCGGAAAGGCAGGTTCGTGTAGCCGGCCATCGGCGCCATGACGAGGCGGCCCCGCAACGCCACCCCGCCAATTTCGAGCGGAGCGCCGTATCCGGGCGGCGGCGGCGGGACCACGGCCATCTCGTTTTCCGCCTCGGGGGGGCCTGCTTCTTCAGGACGCATCGAACAATCCTCTCGAAAATTCCGCCGTCAACTCATACGCCATTTGGCCAAGAC
>JAPYQX010000105.1 GCA_029937135.1 Nitrospinota bacterium | reverse complement strand
GAACCGCCGACCTCTTGCGTGTCAAGCAAGCGCTCTCCCCCTGAGCTACGCGCCTATGATGCAGCATTCACGAATCATAAAAAAGCCCAACAATCATTGTCAATGCGGGTTTTCACCCTAACCGATGAAAAGCTCCGCCAGCGGCCCACCCCTTAATTTCGGCCCTCCAGCCCGGGCCTGAATTTCGACCCTCAATCCAGACCTTGAATCACGGCCGGATTACCCGGAACGCCGGGCGATGGCCCCGCCGCGCTTTTTGCCCCCGGCTTGAGGTGTTTTGGGAACCGAAGCTGGCCGCCTTTTCGTACCGGCTCCCAGCGAGCGGGCCAACCGTTTCTTTTTCGCCGCGGGCTTGGAAGTAGAGTCGCTTTTATTCCTCGTTCTCGGAAGCAGACAAATTTCCACCACTTCCTCGATATTTTCGACGTAAAGAATTTCGAGGCCCAGTGGGGTCTCCTCCTCCAATTCAATGACATCTTTTTCATTTTCCTTCGGGAGAATTACCTTCGGAATCCCGCCCCGCCGGGCGGCAAGGAGTTTCTCCTTCACGCCGCCAATCGCGAGCACCCGCCCCCGAAGAGTGACCTCTCCGGTCATCGCGATATCGTGGCGAACTTTTCTGCCGCTCAAAGCGCTGGCCAGGGCGACGCCCATGGTGATTCCCGCGGAAGGTCCATCCTTGGGAATCGCTCCTTCGGGAAAATGGATATGGATATCTTTCTTCTCGAAGAAATTTCCCGTAATTCCCAATTCCTTCGTCCGCGACCGAAGCCATGAAATAGCGGCCCGCGCACTCTCTTTCATCACATCGCCCAGCTTTCCGGTCAAAATCAGGCCGCCCTTTCCGGCAAAAACACTGACCTCCACCGGGAGAAGAACTCCTCCCACCTGAGTCCAGGCCAAGCCGGTCGCTACGCCTACGCCCGCTCTGGATTCGGGCCGATCAGGCATATAGCGGCGCACCCCCAAATACTTATTGAGAGAGGCGGGCGTAACCCGAATGGATTTCCCCCGATCCACAGCGCCCGTTTTTTTTCCTTTTTGTTTTTTAGCTCTCCTGTTGTTTTCCTCGACTAAATTTCGCGCCACCTTCCTGCAAATGCTCCCAAGTTCCCGCTCCAGATTCCGCACCCCGGATTCACGCGTATATTCATTGATGATGCAAGATATTGTTTCATCCAGAATTTCGATGTTTCCCTCGCCGAGGCCGTGCTCTTCCCGTTGTTTTGGAACCAAGAAGCGCTTGGCGATTTCTATTTTCTCCTCGTCCGTATATCCGGACAAATTTATCACCTCCATTCGGTCGAGGAGAGCGGGAAGAATAGCATCCGTCGAGTTGGCCGTGGTTATGAAAAAAACCTGGCTCAGATCATAGTCCACTTCAAGATAATGATCGTTAAAATTTTTATTCTGCTCGGGGTCGAGCGTTTCGAGCAAAGCCGACGCGGGGTCACCCCTGAAATCGGCCCCCATCTTGTCGATTTCATCCAGCAGAAAAACCGGATTCCGCGTTCCCGCCTTTTTCATCAACTGGACAATCCTGCCCGGCAGAGCGCCGATATAGGTTCTCCTGTGCCCCCTGATTTCGGCCTCGTCTCGAACGCCACCAAGCGAAACACGAACGAATTTTCTCCCCAGTGCGTTGGCAACGCTCCTGCCCAACGATGTTTTACCGACGCCCGGAGGCCCGACGAAGCATAAAATCGGCCCTCGTATTCCCTTGTTCAATATCTTGACCGCAAGATGCTCGATAATTCTTTCCTTCACTTTCTTGAGACCGAAATGGTCGCTCTCGAGAATTTCCCAGGCCTGCTCCAGGTCATTCCGGTCCCTGGTTTTCTTGGACCATGGGATGTCCAGCAGCCATTCCACATATGTCCTGACCACCGATGCTTCCGGTGATAATGGCGTCATCATATCGAGGCGGTTAATCTCTTTTTTAACTTTCTCGGCGGCTTCCTTGGGGAGGCGGAGTTCCCCGGCCCTTTTGCGAAGCTCCTCGCCGTCGCCCATCATGCCGTCCGACTCTCCGAGTTCTTTTTGAATCGCCTTGAGTTGCTCGGAGAGGTAAAACTCTTTTTGACTCTTGTTCATCTGCCGCCTGGCGCTGGATCGGACCTTGCGTTCGACCTTGAGCAACTCGATTTCCCGATCAATAAGCAACAGGAGGGCGCCGATTCGCTGTTCTGGATCAATGGTTTCGAGTAAATTCTGCCTTTCCGAATGGCTTATCGGAAGGTTGGCCGAAATCGCATCGGCAATCGCCGAGGGGTTTTCCAGGCTTTCTATCGCCGCATAGACCTCGTGCGGAATCCGCTGGTTCACTCGAAGATAATCCTCGAAATGGGAAAGAAGCCCCCGGCAACGCGCCTCGAGGTTCAAGGAGACTTCATCGGATTCTCCGGCGGGAACCACCTCGGCCCAGAGCGAATCCCCCTCGACATAGAATTCCTTCACGTTCACTCGCAACAAGCCCTCGACCAGCACCTTGATGGTTCCGTCACTAAGACGCATCACCTGGAGAATTTCGGCTTCGGTCCCTATTTGATGAAGCCCTTCGGCCTCGGGATCCTCATCCTGCGGATCGCGCTGCGCGATAAGAAGCAAGCGGGTCGCGGAAGGAGGAAGGGACTCCACCGTCGCCAGCGCCTGGCCCCTTGCCACGAATATAGGTGTGGTTACATGAGGGAAAAGAACCAACTCCCTCAGGGGAACGCATGGAAGGACATACGTATCGACAGGACTCACAAATTCCTCATAGACAGATCGGCAAATACGGGGTAGACGACAGTTGTTAACTCGCTTTTTCGTAGACCAACAAAGGTTTTTCTTTCCGGTGCACGACGTTCTCGTCAATTACGATTTCCTTGACATCTCCCCTCGAAGGCAGGTCGAACATCGTCTCAAGCATAATATCCTCGATAATCGAGCGAAGACCCCGGGCGCCGGTCTTATGCTCAAGCGCCAACCGGGCGATCTCCTTAAGAGCGGAGTCCGTGAACCGGAGCACGGCGCCCTCGAATTCAAGCAGTTTGCAAAATTGCTTGACCAGCGCGTTTCGAGGCTCGGTGAGAATCTTCACAAGCGCCTCTTCATCCAGTTCGTTTAACGTCGAGAGGACGGGAAGGCGGCCAACGAATTCGGGAATCAGACCATATTTCAACAGATCCTCCGGCGACACCTGCGAGAGCACCTCACTCATCGTTTCGTCGTCCTGGGATTTCAACTCGGCCCCGAAACCAAGGCCGCGCCGGCCGACCCGGTTCCTGATTATCGAGTCTAATCCGACGAAAGCTCCGCCGCAGATGAAAAGGATATTTACCGTATCCACGCGGAGGAATTCCTGATGGGGATGTTTGCGCCCACCCTGGGGAGGTACGTTGGCAATGGTCCCCTCGATGATTTTGAGCAGCGCTTGTTGTACGCCCTCTCCCGAAACATCGCGCGTAATCGAGGGGTTTTCGCTCTTTCGGCTGATCTTGTCGATTTCGTCGATATAAATAATTCCCCGCTCCGCCTTGGGGACATCGTAATCGGCCACCTGGAGCAGTTTGAGGATGATGTTTTCGACATCCTCGCCCACGTAACCCGCTTCGGTCAGCGTTGTCGCATCGACAATCGCGAAGGGAACGTCAAGGACTCTCGCCAGGGTCTGGGCCATGAGCGTCTTGCCCGAACCGGTTGGCCCGACCAGCAGAATGTTGCTTTTTTGAAGCTCCACGTCCTGGAGATCCACCCTGGCGTCAACACGCTTGTAGTGGTTGTAGACGGCGACCGATAGAATTTTTTTCGCCCGCTCCTGGCCGATGATGTGCTCATCGAGGATAGATTTGATTTCGGCGGGTTTGAGAAGTTTTTTCGCCTCCCTTTTCCGCTCCTCGTTCCACTCCTCCATCATGATTTCGTTGCACAACTCGACACACTCGTCGCAGACGTACACCTGAGGTCCGGCGATGAGTTTCCTCACCTCCTCCTGGCTCTTGCCGCAGAAAGAGCACCTCAAGGAATCGGTATTATCGGAATCCCGTTTGGCCATGCGTTTCTACCTCGGATATCGAATAACCAAGAGCATCTAATAACCAAAGCAATGCAGCACAATATGAAAGTTTACCCGCAAAGGCGACGAACATAGACCGAAAATAGCCCTGTCCGTGGCAATCTTCCTTACTTATCGTCCTCTTTGCCCTTTTTCTCAACACCAGAACCATTTTTAGACGTAACTACCCTAGAGACAATCATATCGTCGATCAAGCCGTACTCTTTTGCCTCCTCCGCGGTCATGAAATTGTCCCGGTCGGTATCCTTAACAACCTGCTCTACCTTCTGGCCCGTATGGTGGGCCAGGATTTCATTCAACTCATCGCGCATCCGGAGAATCTCCCGCGCGTGAATATCGATGTCCGATGCCTGGCCCTGGACGCCAGCAAGCGGTTGATGGATGAGAATTCGCGAGTTGGGAAGCGCGAATCGCTTTCCGTGCGCCCCGGCCGTTAAAAGCAAGGCGCCCATGCTGGCCGCCTGGCCGATGCATATCGTCGATACGTCCGGCTTGATATACCGCATCGTGTCGTAAACGCCGAGACCGGCCGTAACCGAGCCGCCCGGACTGTTGATGTACATTGAGATGTCCTGCTCGGGCTCGTCCGCCTCCAGGAAAAGAAGCTGAGCGGTTACGACATTGGCGATATGATCGTCTATCGCAGTGCCCAGAAATATGATTCGATCCTTGAGGAGACGGCTATATATATCGTACGCACGCTCCCCACGACTTGTTTGCTCTACAACCATCGGGATGAGTCCCACAACCTGCCCCTTTCCTACTTGGATTCTTCGGATTCCTCCGGCGCGGCCTGAGCTTCTTCCGCCACACCGTCTTCTTCGATTTTTACATCAACTTTAGCTTGATCATACAGCCAATCGACTGTTTTATTGTAGTTGATATTTCTGACGAACGACTCCATTCCGCCGGTCGCCTCCATCCGCTCCCGAAGCTGGTCCGGCTCCATCTGGTAGCGGACGGCCAGACCGACCAGATGAGCATCAACTTCCCCGGGCCCGGCTTCCAAACCCTCCGACTCCCGAATCCGGTCAATCAAAATCATTTGTCTGACCCGCTCGGCCGCCTGGGGAAGAATGCTTTCGCGCATCTGCTCCCTCTGGCCGGTGGTAATCTCGAGGTTCGGATTTTCCTGGCCCGCCTGACGCTCGTACTCGGCTATCCGCTCAGCGGCCTCGGAGTTGACTAGCGAAGTCGGAACCTCGAAAGAATACATCTCGGTGAGCTTGGACAAAAGCAGGCTGACGCCCTGCTGGTGAACGGTGGATTCTTCTTGCGTCTCAATCTCTTTTTTGATCTGTGCGCGGAATTCATCGACCGAGGAAAGACCGCCGCCGAGAGCGCGGACAAACTCATCGTCCAGCGCAGGAGGATGGGGCTCCTTTATGCTCTGGACCTTGAGATGGAAGCGCAGGGTCTTGCCCGCCATGTTCGGTGGCCCCTCTTTGGGGATATCGACTTCAAAATCCTTCTCCTCGCCCGGTTTCATCCCAATCAGCGCCTCTTCGAGCTCTTTCTCGTTTCGCCCCCCGCCCAGCAGGAGGGCCTCGTTTTTCCGGTCGGTATCGGGAACCGGGGCATCGCCCTCAAAACCCGCGATATCAAAAGTAATGTAGTCTTCCGCCTCGGAGGCCCGCTCCACATCCTCATAACTTGCCGCCTGCATGAGGAAGCGCTTAATTTGATCCTCGATCATCTCCCCGGTCACGGGGTGGCTGGCTACCTCGATCTCGATTCCCTTGTATTCGCCCATTTCGAAGGGAGGGATTACCTCGACAGTGGCCTTGTAGGTAAGGTCGGCCGAATCATCGTCGTTGACGATATCGGTGACATTCGCCTCTCCGACAGCCCGCATCCCCTTTTTTTCGAGCAAGTCCCTGTACGAAGTGGAAATAACCCGGGTAACGACCTCGGCCTGGACTTCCTCTCCGTAGTATTGCTCTAAAATCCGGCGGGGAACTTTTCCTTGCCGGAAACCCTTGATCTTCACCTGACCCGCCAGGCGCGAATAGGTACGGTTCACTTCTTTGGTCACCTCGGCCCGGGGAATAGCCACCTCCAGGCGCTTGGTGCATTCGTCGATATCGGTGATCGTGGATGTCATCGTCTTTACGAAGATCCTTATTTAAGGGGCGCCTTCAGCCGGCGCCCCTCAGATTAAACCGGACGAAGGATTATGAACCCTACCGCCGGTGGTGCGAAGGGGGGGACTCGAACCCCCATGCCCTAGGGCACTGGAACCTAAATCCAGCGCGTCTGCCAGTTCCGCCACCCTCGCTCAAAACCCCTTTGCGGCGAAGCCCGGTGCTTGGCCACCAAGCGAGTGTACTTTATTTACTCTATGAATGGGGGTCAAATGCAGACCGGAAGCGCATATTAGCCGTTAATAATCAATAAGATGGGGCGCCATCCTCTGAATGCCGTCCAACTGGCGGCAAACAGAAACCCGCGGTGAAGCCAGGCCCCCGATCTTGTTATAAAATACCTCTATTTATTCGCGGGTATCTTCGATGAATGCATACGCGTTGTGGGAGTGAATCGACTCGAAATTCTCAACACTCACCTGAAACCAACTGACGCGCTCGTCCTTGCGAAGCTTGAGCGCAACCTCTCGCACAATGTCTTCTACGAACCGGGGATTATCAAACGCCTTTTCGGTCACAAACTTCTCGTCCGCGCGCTTGAGCACAGGGTAGAGATCGCAACTCGCCGATTCCTCGACCATCTCAACCAACTCCTCGATCCACATCTCTCCCGTGAAGCGCACCTTCACATCTACGGCTCCTCGCTGGTTGTGCGCCCCGCGATCCGATATTTCCTTAGAGCAGGGGCAAAGCGTCGCAATCGGAATACCGACGCTGAGCACAAAATCGTCCACCTTGCCGGAGGATGCCTCGAATCCGCACTCGTAAGCCATCATCCCCGGCGAACCGGTGATGGGCGCCTTTTTTTCCATGAAATAGGAAAACGTCACCGCGAAATGCGCGGTTTCCGCCTCGAGCCGCTCACGCATCCGGCGCAATATTTCGGGAACCCTATCCACGCTGATTCGCCCGGTGTGCTCGTTGAGCACCTCGAGAAACCGGCTCATGTGGGTGCCCTTGAAATGGTGGGGCAGATCCACATACATATTCACCGTGCCGATCGTCTGCTGCGCCTCGTTCGAGCGGTCCTTCACCGTGATCGGGTAGCGGATGTCTTTCACCCCCACCTTATCGATTCGGATATTGCGCTCGTCCGAGCCCGCCTGAACATCGGCCAGCTCTTCTGAAATCTCGGCCATTTCGGGTGGTTCTCCTTACTAGAACCGCGGCGCGGTCAGCGCCCGGGGTTTTTCATTCGGCGGCGGTCGATCTCCGCCATCTTCTCCGAGACGGCTTCGGCAAGATCAATGCCTCGTTCATTCGCATAATTGAGAATCGCGATCAAGACGTCGGCCGCCTCATCGGCGTAATCCGCGTCCTCGGAGATGGTTCCTTTCCATTCTTTTTTCTCGAGGTTGGCGAGTTCGCCCGCCTCCCCACAAAGCTCAAGTGCAAAAAACCGGGGCTCCCGGTCCGGAAATACCGCCCGCTGATAGGCCATGAACTCGGCCTGGAGCGCCTGGAGCCCCCCGTAGGAGCGAGGCAGAAGGGATGAACCATCCTCCGTCACGCCTGGATACCCCCCTCATCTCGAAATACGGCCCGCCCCTAGGAGGCGGGAATCCGGCAGTTTCCCACCGCCCCCCCTCCGCGTCAATTGACGCTCCGATGCGTCTGGGCCTAATCTGGCCACCTTTGAAAAATCGCCAATCCATGCCCTTGTTCCGGGAATGGGCGGTCAATACGTCCCATAAGTAAGGAGAGACAAAGTGCCGAATATCGATTTACATCATCATATCTTCATCCCCGAAACGGAGACCATCGCCTCGAAAGAACGCGAGCGGCGGCCCCAACACGCTGACAGCTTCGAGGGGTTCTTTCCTCCGCTATCCTCCCAGCATAACCAGAAACTATTCAAGGAAAACTGGCGCGAACAGCTCGCCGATGCCGACAGAAAGCGCAAGGATATGACGGATGACCGCCTCGACATGGCGCTCGTCTCGCCCTCGCCCCCTCATTTTTACTACTGGATTGGTGGTTCGGCGGGAAACGATATCTCCCGGATGACGAACGACGGGATATCGGCATTCTGCAAAGCCGATCCTGATCACTTCAGGGGCATCGGCAGCGTACCCCTCCAGAACGGGGGAGAATCCGCAGCGGCCGAGCTTGAGCGGGCGATGGGACTGGGCCTGCTGGGTTGCGTCGTGGGTGACCGGGTGGGGACCCAGGCGCTCGACGAACCCCAGTTCGAGCCCTTCTGGGCAGCAGCCGAGCGGCTCGAAGCCCTCGTATTCATTCACCCGGATTTCGCGGATTTCAAGCCCCTGTTCCCCTATTACATGGCGAACCATATCGGGAATCCGCTATCGACGACGGTCGCGGCGACGCGCCTCATTCTTTCAGGCCATTTCGAACGCTACCCGGCCCTAAAAGTCATCCTCGCCCATGCGGGCGGGAACCTGCCCTGGGCTATCGGGCGCGTTGAGCACGCCTGGAACGTGCGTCCCGAAACGAAGGTGCACACCCCGCATCCCCCGCGCCACTATTTCAAGAACCTCTACTTCGACGTAATCACCTTCAACCAATCGGCGCTCAAGTGGATGGTCCAGGAAGTCGGCCCCGACCGCGTCGTCTGCGGGACCGACTATCCCTACGACATGATGCAGGAGCGCGTGGTGGATTATATCGAAGGCGCGGGGCTGACGGCCGAGGAAACGGAAAAGATTCTGAGCAGAAACACCGCCAAGCTAATCGGGCTCTAGGACGCCGGACT
>JAPYQX010000470.1 GCA_029937135.1 Nitrospinota bacterium | reverse complement strand
CCGCCCTTATCACCTCATGTTGGTGGCCCCGGACGACACGGACTCCGGCGCCGTCCGAGGCAAGGCGGCTCCGAACAGCTCCTTCGGGAAGCGCCTCGGCCTCCGAGACGAGAAAGAGGGTGTCCGGGAAGCTTTCACTCAGCGGACCGGCGGAATCGATCATTGGACCAAGGAGACGCTCGATCTCCCGGCGGCGGCTCCCCGGAAGAAAAGCCACCACACGCGCCTCACCGGGAATCTCCAGCGAGGCGCGCGCCGCCTCTCTTGAGGGGGCGTCCCGAAGCGCGAAAGCCACCGGGTTTCCGATAAATTCCGCCACCCCGCCCTCCCGGCGGAAAAGGTCCGGCTCGAAAGGGTAAATCGTCAAGATCAAATCGAAGATTTCAGCGATGGTTCGGGCACGCCCACCGCGCCAGGCCCATACCTGAGGTGTAATAAAATAAATCAGCCGGGGAGGACGGGGGAGTTTCGCGAGTGATTTGGCGAGGGAAAGATTGAAGCCGGGATAGTCCACCAGGACGACGGCATCGGGGCGATCCTCCCGGACCCGGGCGAGCAGATCGCGTTTGATGCGGTAGAGCGCCGGAAGGGCCTTGGGTACATCCCCGAATCCAATCACATCCAGCGCTCCGGAATCGTGGATAATATCGGCGCCCGCCCCGCGCATCTCATCTCCGCCCATGCCGAAAGCCCTGACTCCGGGGATTTTCCGCGAAATGGCCCGTATAAGGCGGGCCGCGTGAAGATCGCCCGATGGCTCTCCGGCGACGATCATCAGCCGGGGATTGCCGGAGATCATTTTTCCTCGTCGCTACGCCATCCCGCCAGAATGATTCCGGCGGCGTCGGCGTCCCTGACAAGCGTATCCTTGTCGATCAAAAAAGTGGCTCCCGCTTCGACGATCAGGGCCGAGGCTCCTCCTTCACGCACAGTCTGTAGCGTTCCGGGACCCACGGTCGGAATGTCGTAGCGCGTGTCCTGGTCCGGGCGTGCGACCTTGCACACGATGGCCCCTTTTCCCGCAAGGGCGCACCCGCGGCGGATGGTCTCGTCGGTCCCCTCGATGGCCTCGACCGCGACGACGGCGCCTTTTTTCACAACGATGGTCTGGCCAATATCGAGACGGGCCATCTCGCGCGCTATCCGGAAAGCGTGGCGAACTTCGTCGAGATCGGAATCGGCCACCTTCTTTTTACCGAGCGGGCCCTCGGGTGCGAGAAGATGACCGAGAAACTCAGTCTGAGGGATGATTTCGAGATCGTTTTTTTCGGCGAGCTCGATTACGGCATCCATGATTTTCACGTCCGCCATGTTTTTTGCGCGGTAAATGAAACGAACCGCTTCGAGGTCGAACTTGAGACCCTGAAGGAGCAGCTTTTTCTCCACTTTACCGGCGAATCCGACACGGCGAACTCCCTCGGATTTGAGAAAAGCGAGAATCTTCTTCGGCTGGGTGAGAGTGATATGGATGGAAGTGGTGACAACATCTTCGAGGGATTCACGGACCCCGGGGGACAGCGCCACCGCGGCAATTTCGTATCCATTTTCCCGGGCTCCGCGGGCGAATTCAGCCGCGAGGGAACCGGTTCCGGCGATGAGGCCAATCCGCTCGCTGGGGGTGGACATCCTCGGATGAGATCAAATAGAGGCGGGAGCGGGCACGTCGATCATCTGGAGGACACGGAGCGCCACGTCCAGTGACCGAAGCTCTCTCTCGATGTTTTCGATCACTTCGCCCTTCTCGGAGGCCGACAGGAAATTCCTG
>JAPYQX010000104.1 GCA_029937135.1 Nitrospinota bacterium | reverse complement strand
GCCTCGGCCTCGCGGAGTACGACGGCGAGGTTCTTGGGCGGGCGCTCCCGCCGGGATGGGCGCTCCCTCCGTCGGCGGCGGGCGAGGGTGAGATGGGGCCGGTAGGGGCGGGCTTCGGGCGGGTAGGCTTCGAGTGAAGAGCGAGAAGCCTCGCGCGGGCCGGCCAGAGCGTCGGTTAACCGGCCCACGAGACCGGCGAGTACCGATGGACATTTATTCGGGCCGGCCCAGAGGACCGAGGGGCTACCTGTACGGGGAAAGACGCCCAGGCGCTCGATGGGAAACGGGATGACCCCTGCCCCGGAGCACGATTCTAATAATAAATCGGAAATTTCGGAGACGGAATTGCCGGGAATTTCGCCCAAAAAACGCAATGTGATGTGGATGTTCACAGGCGGAACTCGTCTGAAGGCGCCGAGGAGAGGATTGCGATCAAAATATTCGCCCAGGGCGGCGACGAGTTCCCTGCCCTCCTGTGGAAGAGGGATGGCGATGAAGGCTCTCATCGGCGGGGGTGCGTCAGCCCTCGTCGAGAAGCGCGGCACGCAGCATCTCAAGGGCCGAGTCCGCGGTCTGCTCCTTGACGGCGATGCGGTCTCCCTCGAAGAGGTAGCGCCCGCTTCTCATCCCGGAGGGGAGCGCCACCGCCATGAACACTGTCCCGACGGGCTTGCCGGGGGCGCCGCCCCCGGGCCCGGCGATGCCCGTCACGGCGAGACCCACCTCGGCGCTGGCGGCACTTTTTGCACCCTCGGCCATCGCCCGGGCGCAGGCGTCGCTGACCGCGCCGTGAGCGATCAGGATATCCTCGGGCACCCCGAGAATCGCCATCTTCGCCTCGTTGCTATAGGTGATGAATCCCCGGTCGAAGTAGCCCGAGCTACCCGGAACGTTCGTAATCCGGTGGCCGATCAGCCCTCCCGTACAGCTTTCCGCCGTGGTGATGCGCCATTTTTTTTGGGAAAGATGCCGGCCCAGCCAGATTTCGAGCGATTCATCCACGATGCGGCCCTCAAGATTAAAGGTTACAGGTAACCGGGTTACAGGTAACTGAGTTACAGGCAGGAATATTATGGGCAGAAAAGGTTACAGATAGCCCATGCTTCGCCCCAGGGCGAGTACGGTCCACCCCAGGGCTCCGGCCACCAGATCGTCCGCGACGACCCCCCAGCCCCCGGGAAGAGACTCGATTCGCCGAAAGGGTTTCCAGATGTCGAGGACCCGAAAAACCACGAATCCCGCCGCCAGATGAAGCGCCGCCGGGGCCGCGCCCATCAGGCAAAGCAGCTGGCCCGCGACCTCATCCGCCACAATCTCGGGGGGGTCCTTTTTCCCGGATTCGCGCTCGAACGCGCCCGCCGACCAAACCGCCAAAACCACCCATAAAAAGAAAAAAACCACGGGCAGACGGCTCCCCCCCTGGTAGAGAGCCCAATAAAGGGCCACACCCACGGCGGAGCCCGCCGTACCGGGCGCGACGGGGAAATACCCGGCTCCGCCTACTGTAGCGGCGGCGCGGGCCAATGAAGCGGTCTTTCCGCCATCGTCCGGGGACGGGCGGCTCATGGCCGGACTTTGCTTCTGACTCCGTTGAGGCGCGAGGCGGTGAATTCCCTCGCCCAACGGTCCACCTCCATCACTTCCTCAAGACTATCCCCGGAGCCGTTCGGGTGGCCTTCCAGGGCCGCGCCCACCAGGGCCGGAATATCCATGAATCCGATACGCCCGCCCAAAAAAGCCTCGACCGCCACCTCGTTGGCGGCGTTCAGCACCGTGGGGGCGATACCTCCCTCGACCAGAACCGCCCGGGCGTGGCCCAGACAAGGAAACCGGCCCGAATCCGGCTCCTCGAACGTAAGCGAACCCAGCCGGGCCAGGTCGAGGCGGGGCACTTGGCTGAGAACGCGCTCCGGATAACAGAGCGCCTGGGAAATCGAAATTCGCATATCGGGAACACTCATCTGGGCGAGCATGCTTCCATCCACGAACTCGACCAGGGCATGCACCACGCTCTCCGGATGAATCAGAACATCGACCTGCTCCGGCGCCAGATCGAAAAGCCACTTCGCTTCAATCAGTTCAAGGCCCTTGTTCATCAGGCTGGCCGAATCAATCGTCACCTTGGGGCCCATCTTCCAGGTGGGATGACGCAGCGCCTCCGCCGGCGTAACGCAATTCAGCGATTCGAGAGAAGAGGCGCGGAAAGGCCCGCCCGAGGCGGTCAGGATAATCCGGAGCACCTCCCCCCCCCGGGGCCGCCCCGCGAGCGCCTGCGCGACACCGGCGTGCTCACTGTCGATTGGCAGGATTGGCGCTTTTCTCGCGCGCGCTCTCCGAGTGACGAGTTCGCCCGCCATGACAAGGACCTCTTTATTCGCCAGCGCGATCGAAGCCCCCGCTTCGATCGCCGCCAGAGTCGGAGCCAGCCCCGCCGAACCGACCAGGGCCGAGACAACGATGTCCGCGCCCGCCCCGGCCGCCACCTCGAGGAGACCCTCGTCCCCGCTCAAAACCCTTGCCCCGCAATCGCGGCTGCGATGTAAATGACCCGCATTGACCGGATCCGCGACCGACATCAACCGAGGAGAAAATTCGCGCGCCTGTTCGGCGAGCCGCTCCCAGTTCGAGCCGGCGGCCAGGGCGACAACCTCAAAGCGGCCGGGATTATCGGCGATCACCCGCAGGGTGTTCTCCCCGATGCTGCCGGTCGATCCCAGGATAGCGACTTTTTTCGGCACATCCGCCTCATCAAGTTAATTTCAGCCTGCCGCGAACCATTTCAGAAAATAGTAAAACGGCGGGGCCGCGAGGAGCAATCCGTCGATTCGGTCCAGAACTCCCCCGTGACCGGGGATTCCCGTCCCTGAATCTTTTCTATCCGCCGCCCGTTTGACAAATGACTCGCACAAATCACCCACCTGGGAGAGCCCTCCCAGAATGAGGGCCGCCGTCAGCGCCCAGCCCCGGCTCATGCCCGCGATCCCCAGCCAACCCACCAGGGCTTGCCCCACGGCCACACCCGCCACCAGGCCGCCCAGCGACCCCTCCACCGTCTTTCCCGGGCTAATCGATAGCGCGAGTTTCCGAAAACCCACCGTGCGGCCCACATAATACGCCGCGATATCGTTCGCCCAGACAACGGCGAATAAAAATATGATCGCTTCCCTGCCGCCATCCACCAGCCGAATTAATACTATCAGCGAGGCGGCTCCGCCCACCCAGAGCAATCCCAAGACAGATACCCCTGCTCCGGCAAGCCCCGCTTTCCGATCCCTTGCGCTCATTGAGCGCACAAAAATACGCAAAACGATAAAAGTCAGGGCCACCCCGGGCATCAGGCCGCCAGCCCACACGGAGAGAATCAAAAGCCCCACATCGAGCGCGCCCTCCCAGCGCACTCCCTCCCAGCCGCAATCCGCGATCAGACCCTGAAACTCCCAGGCCGCACAGAGAGCCACCACCACCACCAGCCAGAGGAACAGGACCGGAGGCGCGGACCAGACGACAAGAAGGGCGGGAGCGCCGAGCGCAATCCCGCTCAGAACCCGAACCACGATCCACTCATACTTTTTTGGGGGTAATCTGGTCGTCGGTCAGACCAAATTTTCTCACCCTGGCCTGAAAGGCGAGGACGGCCTCTTCAAACTCCCGCTCGCCGAAATCAGGCCAATACAGATCGGTGAAATAGAGTTCCGCGTAGGCGGCCTGCCAGAGGAGATAATTGGAAAGCCTGAGCTCCCCGCTCGTCCGGATCAACAGGTCGAGCTCGGGCAGGTTGGAGGTATACAGATTACGGGCGATATCTTCTTCTTCGATTTCGTCGGGTGAAATTTTTCCAGCCAACGCCTCCCGCGCCAAGGCCTGGGCGGCATCCGCGATTTCCCGCCGGGAGCTGTAGCTAAGCGCCAGGGTCAGCACCATCCCTTCCCTGTCGGCTGTCTCCTCCATCGCGCGGGCCACCCACTCCTGAGTGAACAGCGGCAGATCATCGATGTGGCCAATCGCGTTGAAGCGAATCCCCGCATCCAATATCCGGGCAAGCTCGCGTTCGAGGAACTCGGCCAGAATTTCCATCAGCGCATTGACTTCGTCCCTGGGGCGGCTCCAGTTTTCCATAGAAAAGCTGTACAAGGTGAGCGCCTTCACACCCATCCGGCTGGCATGAGAAACGACTCGATCAACCGCCTTGACCCCCTCGCGGTGACCGGCGATCCGGGGAAAAAAACGCTTCTTCGCCCACCGGCCGTTACCGTCCATGATGATACCGACATGAGCCGGTAGTTTATTCAGGTCGATTTTGGGATCGATGGGGAAGTCCATTGGCCTTCTCTGGGCGGTCAGACTTTCAGTATTTCCTCTTCCTTGGCGGAAAGCAACTTATCGACTTGGGAGTTGAAATCGTCCGTCACTTTTTGAACATCGGCCTGCCCTTTCCTCAACTCATCCTCCGTAATTTCCTTGTTTTTTTCCGCGGCCTTCAAACTTTCATTGACATCGCGGCGGACATTACGAATCGAGACCTTGTGCTCCTCGCCTATCTTCTTGACCATCTTTACCATTTCCTTGCGCCGCTCCTCCGTCAGGGGAGGAACCGGAACGCGGATAACCTTTCCGTCGTTCGACGGGTTCAGGCCGAGCTCCGCCGACTGGATGGCTTTTTCGATATTCGCGAGGGCGCTTCCGTCGTAGGGCTGGACCACGATCAGTTGAGGCTCGGGTACGTTGATGGTGGCGAGTTGATTCAGCGGAGTCATCGTACCGTAATAATCCACTTTGACATTGGTCACCAAGGAGGCGGACGCCCTACCAGTGCGCACACGCGAACTGTCCGTCTTGAATGACTCAAGCGTCACCGTCATCCTTTTTTTTGATTCCGCGAGATGATCTTGAATTGCCACGGCATCTCCTTCGATATCCCCGCCAGGCGCCGAGTTACGCCAGGCGAAAACCCCAGATCAATGGCTTTCCCCTGCGGAGACGAGAGTCCCCACTTCCTCACCGGAAACCACGCGAAGTACATTTCCTTCTTTCCTGAGATTAAAAACGATGATAGGCAAGTCATTTTCCATGCACAAGCTGATCGCGGTGGAATCCATCACCCCGAGGTGGCGGTTCAACACCTCGATATAACTCAACTCCTTGATGAACTTGGCGTCTTTATCCTTTTTGGGGTCGGAGGTGAATACACCATCGACATTCGTCGCCTTGAGGATGCACTCGGCTCCAATCTCCACCGCCCGGAGACTCGCCGCCGTATCGGTCGTAAAATAGGGGTTTCCGGTGCCGGCGGCGAAAATAACCACCCGGCCCTTCTCCAGATGCCTCACCGCTCTTCTGCGGATATAAGGCTCGCAAAGCTCGGCCATGTGAATTGCACTTTGAACCCGGGTGGGGACACCTATTTTTTCGAGGGCATGTTGAAGAGCAAGAGCATTGATGACCGTGGCCAGCATACCCATGTGATCGCCCGTGGTCCGCTCCATTCCGGCCTCGGCCGCTTCGCCGCCACGGAAGATATTTCCGCCGCCCACGACGATCGCCATCTGAAGCCCCTTTTCATGGACCTCGGCCAGCTCCTTGGCGATCTCACCCACGACGCCGTGATCGACGCCCCGGCGCAATTCTCCCCCGAGGGCTTCGCCCGACAGCTTTAACATGATGCGATTAAAACGAAGATTAACGCCCAATTGACTCCTCATATTTCTTCGGAACCCGGGAGAAGCCGGAGGCGCGAACGAAAGGCGCGGGCGGCTACTCGGCCTCCTCCTGCGCGGTGAGTTCCCCGCGCTGGAACCGAGCGAACTGAAAAACCTCAAGCTCCTCGCCCAACTCCTTCGACCTGGCCTCCAGTAAAACCTGAATGGTCTGATCCGAATCCTTCACGAAGGGCTGATCCATCAAGCATACTTCCTTGAGATATTTTTTAATCCGGCCGTCCACGATTTTGGCGATGATGTTTTCAGGCTTGCCGGTGTCCTTCGACTGAGCCATGAGAATGGCCCGCTCGCTTTCGATCTCGCTTTCGGGAACGAGGTCGGAGCTAAGATACTTCGGGCCGCTCGCCGCGATGTGCATGGCCAGATCCTTGGCCATCTCGGCGAAGGCGTCCTGGCCGGCCACGCCGTCCGAGGCGCATCGAAGCTCCACCAAAACCCCGACGGCTCCTCCCGGATGGATATAGGAGCAAACAGCCCCCGCCTGTCCATCGGGAATTTCATAGCGCTCACCGCGGGAAATCAAGATATTCTCCCCCAGCTTGGCAATGGCCTCCGCCACCTTTTCCTGGAGCGCTTCTCCCCCCGGATTGGGAGGAAGGCTTTTGCCGCCGTTTTCAGTGACGTGGCGGAGAGCGCTTTTCACCAGCGCCTTGAAATCCTCCGTTTTGGCGACAAAATCAGTTTCACAATTCACCTCGACGAGAACGCCCGAGCGCGAATCAGGGTTCACCTCGGACTCGACGAGCCCATCGCTGGCCTCTCTCCCCGATTTTTTCGCCGCACTGGAGAGACCCTTCTCCCGCAGAAAGCGCTTGGCCTCCTCGAGGTCTCCGTCTTTCTCGCGCAACGCTTCCTTGCAGTCCATGATCCCCGCGCCGGTCATACCGCGCAGATCCTTAACCATTTGAGCGGTGACTTCCATTCCCTTCCCTTCCGGATGTTCAATCCCTGTCAATCGGAGTCATTCAACCAGCCGGTATATCGGCCCCGGTTCATCGATCGTTATGCCTTCTTCTCGGCAACCGGCTTCTCGGCAGCCGGAGCGGCCTTTTCGACAGCCGGTTCCGCTTTTACCGGGGTGTCACCCGCGGGTGCTGCTTCGGCGGGCTTTGTCCCGGAAGCCGCGGGCTTTGTCCCGGAAGCCGCGGGCTTTGTCCCGGCCGCGGGCGCTGTCCCGGAAGCCGCGGGCGCTGCTTCGGTTGCCGCCGGAGGCGTCTTCCCGCTCTTCTCGGCGGCTTCCAGAATTTCCTTCGCCACATCATCACCCGCTATGGCCGCTTCGGCCTTCCCGTCTGTCCTCAGGGCCACACCCTCGCTGACGGTATCGGCCAAGCGCGAGACAAAGAGGCGCACGGAACGAAGGGCGTCATCGTTTCCGGGCAGGATGTAATCCACTCCGTCGGGATCGGCGTTGGTATCCATCATCGAAATCACCGGGATACTCAACTTTATGGCCTCTCTAATCGCAATATGCTCGTGACCGGCGTCCACGATGAACATCGCTTTCGGAATTTTTTTCATGTTCTTGATGCCGCCCAGAAATTTATCGAGGCGCAGGCGGTCTTTTTCCCGGCGGACAGCCTCTTTCTTGGCCAAAAGATCGTATGTGCCGTCCTCTTTCATGCCATCGAGTTCAACGAGGCGGGCAATCGAGTTTTTAATGGTGGAGAAGTTGGTGAGAGTGCCCCCGAGCCAGCGCACGGTGACGTAAGGCATGTTCACTCTCCGGGCCTCCTCGGCGACGATCTCCTGTGCCTGGGGCTTGGTGCCCACGAACAGCACGTCACCGCCCTTGGCGGTCACCTCTTTGAGGAAGTCCATCGCTTCCTTGAAAAGGTGGAGGGTTTTCTGGAGATCGATGATGTAGACCCCGTTTCGCGCCCCGAAAATATAGGGCTTCATCTTGGGGTTCCAGCGGTTGGTCTTGTGGCCGAAATGCGAACCGGATTCGAGCAGTTCCCGCAACGTGACAGTTGCCAAGAGGACTTCCTCCTTATTCCGCCTTAAAGCAGACGGAACCATCGCAACTCCCCGGCGAAAGGGGTTGAATTTAAAGCTGAAATGAGTAATCACCGAATTTCGCGCGGTCCCGCCCGATGCGGCCGCCGCCGCGCGGCGAGGGGAATGTCTCACAAGGGGGTATTCGATTCAACCCTTCGGACTCGCTTCTCCTCAGGTCCGGTAGTCGGCATTGATGGCGACGTATTCGCGGCTCAGATCGGTCGTCCAAAAGACCGCGCCGCTTTTTCCGGCGCCGAGACCGAGAGTCACCGTATACTCATGTTTTGCAATGACTTTCTTGAGAGATTCCTCTGTATTTTCCAGCGGGGCGCCCTCCCTCACGACCTCTACATCGTCAAACCTGAGCGACATGCGGGCCTGATCGAGCGCGGCGCCGCTGTAGCCGGCCGCCGCGAAGATTCGCCCCCAGTTGGGCAGGCACCCGTTGATGGCCGTTTTCACGAGAAGACTCTCGGACACCGAGCGAGCCGCCCGCCGGGCGTCCTCATCGCTGGCCGCGCCCTCGACCCGGATTTCAACCACCTTCGTCACGCCCTCCCCGTCCCTGAGAATGGCGAGGGCCAACTCCTTGCAAACCCTCTTGAGGCCGGTCTCGAAGCGCTCAAACGCTACTCCGCCCTCGACGGAGACGCCCGAGGCTCCCGTCGCCGCCAGGATCACGGTGTCGTTCGTCGAGGTATCTCCGTCGATGGTCACATTATTGAAAGATTCATTGGCCGCGTCGCGCAACAACGGCAGGAGGGACTCGGCCGAAACAACAGCGTCGGTCGTGACATAAGCCAGCATGGTCGCCATGTCGGGCGCGATCATGCCCGCCCCCTTGGACATGCCGCCTATTCTCACCTGCCCGCCCGGCAAATTGATCGAGACGGCGAACTCCTTGGACCGCGTGTCCGTCGTCATGATTGCCTCGGCGGCGGGGCTTCCGCCCTCCCAGGACAGGCCCTCCACGAGCCCTCCCAGCGCCGACTCGATCAAATCCACCGGAAGATGCGCGCCGATGAGACCCGTCGAGGACATCGCCACCTCACCTTCGCCGCAACCGAGGCGCACCGCCAACGCGGCGCATACCCGGCGTGCGGCCGCGAGGCCAACCTCGCCGGTACAGGCGTTCGCAACGCCGCTGTTCACCAAAAAGGCGCGCAGCGGAGCTTTTCCCACCCGCTCCCGGCACAAGACCACGGGCGCCGCGCAGACGAGATTTCGCGTGTAGACGCCCGCCGCCTCCGCCGGAGGATCAAACTCGATGAGGGCCATGTCGGGC
>JAPYQX010000469.1 GCA_029937135.1 Nitrospinota bacterium | reverse complement strand
CTCTACTCCTCTAAACCCGGATTTCCCATTTGAATTCATGATTTTCACACCATTCAGTTCGGGTAAGGGTTATAATTCAACAAGTTAATCCTTCCTTCAAGGATACAGGGACATGGGAAAGCGACCGGTTGACACCGTGGAGAGTTTCGTTCAATCGTCACGGAAGAAGGCTAGCTGAACATGATTTCAGTTTTGTTTTCGGTATTCGCGATTATCCTTTCTGTATACATAGCGTTCCAAAAATGTGATCGAGAAGAGTTGAAATTGCTGCTGTCGATTTTGGCCGTGGCTTTCATCCCCAGAATCATCGTCATCGCGATGCATGTTTATGGTGACTTCTTCCCTACGAAATATTTCATTGACGCCTTGGCATATCACCGTCATGCGATATCAATCTTGCGCGGTGATGAAATAATTGTAAATACATCCGAGATTAAACATTTTGCATACTTGATATCGGTCATTTATGGATTATTCGGTCCCTCCCTCTTGGTCGCGCAATTGCTCATGAGCGTTGTCTCGCTTGTCTCCGCTGCAAACGTATACCTCATTTTCGTGTCATTTTTAAATAAAAAATGGGCCGCGTTCGGAACCCTTATGTTTTCCATGCTCCCTCCCTATCTCATGATTTCCAGTCACCTCTTTAGAGACAACATCGTCATTTTATTTATTACTTCGGTATTATTGTTGTTGTGTAAATATGAAAAAGAAAATGGAAGGAATTTATTCACTTATTTTTCTGGCATTTTTATCCTTTCGTTCGGGCTGTGTTTTTACCGGCCACATCAGGCTCTTGTAATTCTAATGGCGCTTGTGACAATAGGTATCCTGAGTTTTGTTCATGTCCTAAAGGACAGACGTCTATTTAAAAAAAGATTAGCTCTGGGGTTGGCGGCATTGTCGGTTTTGTTCGCCATGGTATTGTCCGACTGTAATTGCGTAACTCGGTATAGACCTCTTTACGATGGATATTTTTTTAAAACACTCCGGGCTAACCGCATTAACATGACTTTTCCGGAGCATCGTGTTTGGAAGTTTAACGAGACCACGAAGAAGTATGATATCTCGTTGCCTTCCAGTCTAAGGGTTCCATGGAGGGCTGGAGGGAACGGCACATCGAGTACGAGTTATCCTTCGCTGACGTGGGGTGATCAATCGGAATATTCCGATGGGGAATACTTGTTCTTCTTCATTGACAAGGGATGGCTCTTAAGAACATTAACTTTTCCCCTTAAATTCATTGAGTTTTTGTTTTTCCCATTTCCTTGGTCCGCCTCGAAAAGCGTCTTTTTTTTATTGGCAAAAGCGGAAAATATTATCGTAGCCTTTTTAGTTGTCCTCTCATTTTTGTGGTTTGTGCGCTCGGGTTGGAGATACCTTCTCTACGTAAATCCCATGGCCGTTTATTTTGTGGGTTCATTGGTTTTATATTCATTAGCGTCTGGAAATGTAGGTACGGGAATGCGCCATCGGGTTCAATTTATCTGGATTCTGCTTATCCCAGGCTTATTGTTTTTGAAGAGTTATTTTGAAGAACGAATTCGTGATAAATTGGATTTGTGAAAACGATCATTTTTGGATCGGAATCTGACGTTCTCCCGAAAAGCTGCTCCTCTCGAAGCCGCTCGAGGGAGTCGACCTCAAGGTCCTCATGCTCGATGGGCTTCACTTCGAGGAGCATGTAGTGCTTGTGGCGCTGGGCATCCACGCCGATGGCCGGAGTCGCCCGAATCCTGGGGCTCATCGGGCGACTCCGGCCATTGGCGCACCCAACGTG
>JAPYQX010000103.1 GCA_029937135.1 Nitrospinota bacterium | reverse complement strand
CGCCTGGGCGGCGGCTGAGAAGGCCAGGAGCCCCCGTTATTATTTTGATCTGCGCATTGAGCGGAAAAGTCAGGCGAAAAACACCACCGCCTGGACACCCGCGATTTCGCTTGTCGAAGGCCTCAGGGTGGCCCTGGAAATGATGCGGAGCGAGGGCCTTGAAAATATTTTCGCGCGTCACGCACGACTGTCTGGCGGAACGCGCGCGGCTCTTCGCGCCCTGGGGCTCGATATCTTTCCCCGGGATCTTCTGAGCGAATCAGTCTCGGCGGTCAGTGTGCCCGACGGAATCGACGGTAAAGCGATTCCCCGGTTGATGCAGGACGAGCAGGGAATCACCATAGCTGGCGGCCAGGCCCACCTGGGCGGGAAAATCTTCAGAATCGGGCACATGGGCTATGTCGATGAATCGGACATGCTCGCCGCGATCGGCGGCCTTGAAAGGGTGTTGAGCAGCCTTGGCCATAAACTCAAGAAAGGTGCGGGGCTGACCGCCGCGCAAGAGGAATTTGGGAAATGAGCACAGATATCAGGGTATTAATTTCGGAGCCTCTCTCGCCCCGCGCCGAGGAAATCCTCTCGGGGGCGGAGGGTTTCGAGGTCATCAACAAGCCCGGGCTTCCCCGGGAGGAGTTGATCGAGATCATCCGGGATTGCGACGCACTTTTGGTGCGCAGCGCAACCAAAGTTGACGATGAAATTCTCGGCGCCGGCGATAGGCTCAAGATTATCGCCCGGGCCGGGATCGGGGTTGATAATATCGATCTGGAAAGCGCGAGCCTTCGCGGGATTCTGGTGGTCAACGCGCCCGACGGCAATATCATCACCACGGCGGAGCATACGGTGGCCTTGTTGTTCTCCCTGGCCCGGAAAATTCCCGCCGCGGTCCGCTCGGTGAAGGAAGGACGCTGGGAGCGAAGTAAGTTTGTGGGGAGCGAACTCTCCTCGAAAGTGCTCGGCGTGATAGGTCTCGGACGGGTCGGTTCAACGGTGGCACGGCTGGCCGGCAATCTGGGCATGAACGTGGTCGCCTACGATCCCTTTATTTCGGCGGAGGTGGTTGAGAAGCGGGGTGTGAAACCGGTGTCGCTGGACGAGCTTCTCGCTCAATCCGACTACATCAGCCTCCATGTACCGAAAACTTCCGAGACGGCGGGCCTGATTGGGGTGGAGGAGATCGCCCGGATGCGCCCCGGAGCCTGTATCGTGAATTGTGCGCGGGGCGGTCTTCTCGACGAGAAAGCCGCCGCCGCCGCCCTCGACAGCGGGAAACTCGCGGGCGTGGCCCTTGATGTATATGACGTGGAGCCTCCCGGGAAGGAGAGCGCTCTCGTCGGGCGGGACGATGTTATTTGCACCCCCCATCTGGGAGCCTCCACCAAGGAGGCCCAGGAGAATGTTGCGGTCAGCGTAGCCGAGCAGGTGGTGGACTATCTGACAACAGGGGGTGTCAAGAATGCGGTGAACCTTCCCTCGCTCAGCGCAGAGGACCTGGAGCGAATCGGCCCCTACCTCGATCTGGCGGAGCGGTTGGGAAGCTTCCTGGCTCAGTTGACGGGAAGCGGCCCTAAGGCCCTTGAGGTGACGTACGGAGGCCCACTCGAGAGCCCGGTGGAGCCACTTGCCGCGGCCGCCCTAAAGGGGCTCCTGGGGCATTTTATGAGCGGCGCCCGTGTGAATCTGGTAAACGGTCCCATCCTGGCCAAGGAGCGGGGAATCGAGATCGTGGCCACCTTCCGGAGCGAGATGCCGGTATACACGAATTTGATTGAGTTAAAGGTGCGCACCGACAAAGGAGAGCGCTCTGTCGCGGCGACATTCGTCCATGAAAACGAGCCGCGCATCGTACGGATCGATCAGTTCAGCGTTGACGCTGTTCCCGAAGGATACATGCTCATATTTACGAATGACGATCAGCCCGGAATGATTGGTCGGATCGGAACTTTACTCGGTGAGCACAAAATTAACATCGCCGGCATGCAACTCGGCCGGACGCGGAAAAACGACAAGGCGGTGGCGATTCTCGCAGTGGACGATCCTATTCCAGATGAGGTGATGGAAAAGGTCCGTTCAATTCCGAATATCAATGACGCCAATCTCGTCCATTTGTGAAGCGAGAGAGTCCAGGTGCGGAGTCATGAGTCCAGGTAATCCGGTAAAAGCGATGCCAAAGGGATCAAGAGTATTTCTCCCCGAGCAGGCCGGGCGAAAAAGCCGGGTCGAAAAGCGCCTTCTTGAAGTTTTTGCCCGGTGGGGTTTCCAGCAGATCGTGACACCCGCGTTTGATCTTTACGCGCCTGGAAATGGGGGACAAATCCGGGACACCCAGACCTTTCGTCTCGTGGATATGGACACGGGAGGGCTGCTGGCGCTTCGCTCGGACGTGACACCCCAGATTGCCCGCCTCGCGGGGACAGTCCTCGCCGACCACCCCCGGCCGCTTCGGCTTGCCTATGTGACCAATGTTTTTCGCCATGCACATGTGGCGGGCGTTCTCAGACGGGAATTTTGGCAGGCTGGGGTGGAGTTGATCGGCCTTGTTTCGCTCGAAGCCGATGTTGAAATGATCGCTATTGCGATGGAGTGCCTGGATCAAAACGGAGTAGAAAAAGTCAAAATGTCGTTGAGTCATACCGGTTTTATCCGGGGACTTTTGGGCACGATGCGTCTCGCTGAAGATAAAAAGAGAGATATTCTCGATGCCGTGGCGCGCCGCGATTCATCGGGGCTTGAAGAGCTGATCAAGGATGTTCCCTCCAAGGGGAGCGATGCGAGGGTTTTACTGGATTTACCGGAATTGTTCGGCGGGGAAAAAATACTCGACCGGGCTCTTAAAAACGTGAAAAATCCCTCATCGCGCCGAGCCATCGAGGAACTCAAGCAGGTCGAGCGCATGCTGGAGCTTTATGGTCTCACCGACCGGGTCATTTTCGACTTGAGCGACATTCGGGATTTTGAATATTATACCGGGATAATTTTCGAGGGATTCGTCGAGGGGTCCGGGTATCCAGTTTGCGGCGGCGGGCGGTATGACCGATTGCTGGGACGCTACGGCGGGGATGGACTGGGGACGGGCATTGCCATCGATATCGATCAACTTCTCCTGGTCACGCCGGATGAGGACATCAGCGGCCTGGGCGGGGATTTCCTTGTGATTGATTTTACGCGCGAAAAACGGATTGGAATCCAGGTGGCCCGTGAATTGAGGTCCGCCGGCTGGCGCGTTTCCAGGGACATCATTCGGCGGGATTTACCCGAATCACTCGAATACGCCCGGCGCGCGGGCGTTTCGCGGTGTATCGTCGTGGAGCGGAACGGGAATAAAACCGGCCGGTTTCGAATCGTGGAGCCCTCCGGCAAGGAGCAGGGTATTTGCCGCATGGATGAACTGACAGCGTGGATTCAGGGATTGGGGAAATAAAGATGAGTGTTCTTTCCGTGATCGGAGGCCAGTGGGGCGACGAGGGCAAAGGAAAGGTGGTGGACCTGCTCGCCCGCCAGGCCGAGGTCGTTGCCCGTTATCAGGGCGGGGCCAACGCCGGCCACACGGTTATCGCCGATGGCAAGGAGTTTATCCTCCATCTGATTCCCACCGGGATTCTCCATCCCCATGTTCAGTGCATCATCGGATCGGGTGTGGTTGTGGACCCGGTTGCTTTGGTCCAAGAGATCAAACAACTCCGCGACGGGGGCATCAAGGTCAGCGTCAATCTGGTCATCGGCAAGCGCGCTCATATGATCATGCCCTACCACAAAGTGCTCGACTCCCACATGGAAGAGCTTTTGGGGGTAAATCGAATCGGAACGACTGGCCGGGGTATCGGCCCAGCCTACTCGGACAAGGCGGCGCGGCTAGGCATCCGGGTATGTGATCTCTACGACGATAAGGTACTCGCGGAGCGCGTTCGCGTCAGCCTGGCGATCAAAAAACGCCTTCTCAGGGGCATCTCCCTCGACGAGGAGGAGCGACGCGCCCTCGAGGAGGATTATATCCTTGAGGTCTGCGGTGAGGTGCGTGAGATTCTCGCCCCCCATGTGCGAAACACCGATGTGGAGATTCTCGATGCCATCACGAATAACCGGCGAGTTCTTCTTGAGGGCGCCCAGGGGATTCTCCTCGATCTGGACATGGGGACCTATCCCTACGTGACATCGAGCAACACCGGTGTCGGGGGCGCGCTCAGCGGTCTCGGTATGCCGTTGGGCAAAGTGGGCGCCGTGGTCGCGGTCATGAAGGCCTATTGCACACGGGTGGGCCAGGGGCCGTTTCCCTCCGAGCTTCACGGAGACGAGGGGGAGCGTCTGAGGCTGGAGGGCTCCGAATTTGGCGCCACGACCGGGCGTGCGAGGCGGTGCGGATGGTTCGATGTCGTAGCGGCGTGTCATGCCGTCCAGGTTACGGGGGCCGATGCGCTCGTGGTGACGAAACTCGATGTTCTCGATAATCTCGATACCATCCGGATTTGTGTCGGCTATGAAATTGACGGCAAGCGCATCACCACTTTTCCGGCGGAGGCCACCGTTCTCGATAGGTGCATACCGGTTTATGAGGATTTTCCGGGCTGGGATGAGCCAACGGCGGGTGTCCGGAATTACGGCGATTTGCCCGTCAGGGCAAGGGAATACCTAGGCCACCTTGGCCGTTTGACCGGAAAGCCGATATGGATGATTTCCACTGGCCCGGCCCGGGAGGATACGATAGAAGTCAGGAATCCGTTTACCGTAATCGAAGAGGGCCTGGTTTGAACTCTCAAAAAATTCAGAGGCGGAATTTTTGGCGTATTTTGGTGTTTTGCTACATGCTGGCCATTTTCGGGTGGGTGGTAGGAGGCTTGGGTTTGAACTTGAGCCTGGCGGACGCCGCACCCGGGAGCCCCCCTTCGGGTGGAATCGGAAAATACCAGGTTGTCCGCGTTGATGCGGAGGGCGTATACCCCCGGATTTTAAATATGGAGCAGGGCTCGACAGTCATCTGGTTTAATGCGACCGACCGGTATGTATCTGTCGTTTTTAACAAGGGCGATCTCCTCAACCGGGTCACCCGGTCCTCGACCCTGTTTTTCCTGGCTCCGGACGGCACTTATGTCAGTGCGGCTTTTGGCTCGGGTGCGACGGCGAGCACCGCGTTCGCCAGGCCCGGAACCTTTTATTATTTTGTGACGGGGTTGCCGGTGTCGGACGGGGGAGCGTTCGCACAGGTGGTGGTCAAATAATGCTGGCGGTGAAATGATGAGGTAGCAGATGCCTGCGGACAATGTATCTTTGGGTTTGGCTTTC
Organism: Nitrospinota bacterium; assembly: GCA_029937135.1. GTDB lineage: Bacteria > UBA8248 > UBA8248 > UBA8248 > UBA8248 > UBA8248. The sequence continues at coordinate 3,764 of JAPYQX010000103.1, read as the reverse complement.
CTGGCAGGGGTGTTGAGTTTTGCCTCCCCTTGCGTACTTCCTTTATTTCCAAGCTATATTTCCTATATCACCGGCCTCTCCTATGAGGAAATCAAGGGCGGCGCGGAGGAGCGGAGCGTCCGCCTCCTGATTTTTCTGAATTCCATATTCTTTGTTTTGGGATTTTCGGCGGTTTTCGTCGCCCTGGGCGCGAGCGTTTCCTATCTGGGAAATATTTTATTCTCCTACCAGGACGGGATCCGGATCGGCGGCGGAATCATGATCACCATGTTCGGTCTCTATATCGGCGACCGGGCGTTTGAGTTTCGCATTCAGTCCCTCCTCAACTCCCTGCCCTCGGCGGCCTCGGGGGCCGTGGCCCTGATCATGTTGTCGGGCGGCGCACTCGGGATAAACCGCGACATGCCGACGCTCGGCGGCGTTTTGATGGCGTTGGGTCTTTACGCGGCGGCGGTATTCTTCCCGGCCCTCTCCCAAGAAAGACGGTTCGCGCTGAAGAGCAAGCCGGCAGGGTGGGCGGGCAGTTTCGTTGTCGGGGTGACTTTCGCCGCGGGCTGGACGCCGTGCGTAGGGCCAATTCTCGGGAGTATTCTTCTCTTTGCCGGGACGAAGGAAACGGCGGGTCAGGGTGTTCTGCTGCTGATGAGCTATTCGGCCGGGCTGGGCGTTCCTTTTCTCATCAGCGGTATGGGTGTCGGCTACTTCTTTGAATTTTATCAATCCTTCCGCAGGTATTTCCGGGCGGTCGAGGTGGGAAGCAGCGTGATGCTGCTCGCTGTCGGTCTCTTGCTGATCTCGAACTATCTAAGTGTTATTTCGGCCTATCTCATTTTCTGGACGGGCTACACCGGAATATAATTTCCCTACCTCACATCGAACGCCGAGAATTCGCCGGTGGCGGCGCTCCGCTCCTGCTCGACTCGGGAGACTTGCGCCAGGGGGGGCCCTTCCCGGCACCAGCAGAAAAGGCGATCAAGCGCTTCCCCATTGCCCTCGGCCACCAACTCTACAGAGCCGCCGGGCTGGTTTCGAACCCATCCGGTCAGGCCCAGCGCCTCTGCCCGGTCACGGGCGCTGGCGCGGTACCAAATGCCCTGCACCCGGCCGCTGATGACCAGCCGAAGCCGCTCCTTGGTATCTTCCATGATTTTGATCCGGCCCTGGATTCTCGATCCGGAAAAATTGGGATTACCGCGATGAACCCCCCTGGGCAATAGCCCGGGCGAACACCTCCGCGGCCACTTTGGGGTCCTCGGCGTCCCGAATGGGGCGCCCGATGACAAGCATGTCGGCTCCGTCCCTGACTGCTGTCTGGGGGGTCTCGGCGCGCGCGTGATCGTCGTGCCCGCCCGAGGCGAGCCGTACGCCTGGTGTCACGATGAGGAGTTTTTCGTCCAACTCCCGGCGGAGGGAGGCCACCTCGCGGGGGGAGGCGACGAGACCGTCGATGCCAACTGATTGAGCCAGGGCGCCCGCCGCCAGGACTTGCTCTTCGACGGAGTGTTCGATGCCGACGGCGGACAGCGCCGCCGCATCGAGGCTGGTCAGGACAGTGACGGCGAGGATAACCGGTGGGTTCTGACACCGATCACGCCCCCTGGCGCAGGCCTCGAGCATGGCGGGCCCGCCGGCGGCGTGGACGGTCAGGAGCGAGACCCCGAGCGCCCCGGCCGATTCGACGGCGTGCTCCGCCGTAGCCGGAATATCGTGATACTTCAGGTCCAGAAAAACGCCCCATCCCCGTTCGAGGACAGACTCCACGGCGCGGGGTCCCTCGCGGGTGAACAGTTCCATTCCGATCTTGAACCAGCGGACGCATCCGTCCAGGGAATCCACCAGGCGGAGAGCTTCGTCCAGGGTGGGGAGATCGAGGGCGCAGATAATCCGATCTTCGGGGGAGAGCGGACCGCGTGGATCAGGAGGACTCATTATTCGTCGTCGGCCTCGTTCTCATCCTCGTCGTCCCAATCGCTCTCGGCCGCTTCGGCTGCGGCCTTTTTCAGTTTTCGGCGGAAGAGGATTTTCGAGATGGCGATGCTGATCTCGAATAGGACGAGGAGCGGCCCGGCCATGAGCACCTGGGTGATCACGTCGGGCGGCGTGAGAGTCGCCGCGATAACGAAGGCCCCGACGTACACATAGCTCCGGTTCGAGGTGAGGAACTGCGGCGTGACGACCCCGGCCTGGACAAGGAGCAAGGTGACCAGGGGGACCTCGAAGACTATCCCGAACACAAGGATAAGCTTGAAAATAAAGGAGATATAAAAGCCGATGGAAATTTGGGGCTGAATCGTTTCGGTCGCGAAACTGAGCAGGAACGAGAGGCCGTAAGGCAGAATCAGGAAGTAGCAAAACAGCGCTCCCGTGGTGAAAAGGAGCATGGAGGTAACAACAAAAACGACGGTGTAGCGCTTTTCGCGGGAGAGGAGGCCCGGGGCGCAGAATTGCCAGACTTGAAAGAGCGTGACCGGAAGCCCGATAAAAAGAGCGGCGTAGATGGCGATTTTCATCCGGGCGAAAAATGCCTCGGTCGGAGAAATAAACACGAGATTTGTCCCGGCGATGGGTCGCTGGGCGATGGTGAGAAGTTCAGCCGAGAAAAAGTAGGTGATCAGAAAAAGCCCGAAGATTGTTCCGAGGATTGTCAGAATGCGGTTGCGAAGTTCGGTCAGGTGCCCCGAAAGGGGCATGGAGCCTTCGTCGCTCACGTCGCTTAGGCCTTATCCTTGGGAGGATTGCCGGTCGATTCGCCGGAGGCGGATGAGGAGGGATCTGTTGTGGAGGCCTCGGTTGAGGAGGCCTTGTCCGTATCCGTGGGGTCCGTATCCGGAGGGTCCGCCGGCGAATGGGGGTCGATGCGGTTTGGTTCCTCTTCCTCGGCCGCTGCGTTATCGGTGGAGGCCTTGACGCTCGAGGTTTCCTCGATTTCAACGTCCGAGTCGAGATCGATGGAATCCTGGAAGTCCGAGGTCGCGCGCTTGAAGTCCCTCAACGTTTTTCCGAGGGTCTTGGCAAGATCGGGTAGCCGCTTGGGCCCAATCACGACGAGGGCCACGACGAAAATAATGATGAGTTCCGTGATTCCGATGCTTCCGAACAATTTTCACCCTCTGGTAAATAGGGAAATCGGCTTCAGGGGGTTATACCAAATCATGGGAACGGGGTGAATGGTGGGACATGAATTCCGGGGGGGGCCTCGATGGGTGATTTTCGGACAATTTGGCCAGATTTCCCGGAGTTGGATTTCTCGAAGATACCGCCCCGTGGCACGCGAATCTCCCGTCCGCCGGGCGAATTAGCCCGGACATTCCCCAGGTTCACCAAAAGGCCACTTCCTTTGAACGAAACAGGCGATTCTGATACGATATTTCCAGGTGGCACTGCCCAGAACTCTTTGACCCTTCGGTAATTTTTGCACTCATGAGAAACACTATCCCCCGGACGCTCAAGCGAGAAGGAAAGCCCGTTTCTTGCGCAGAATTGGCCCGCAAAATATTGAAAGCAGAAGGGTTGAAAGAGGATGCCGCCAGTGCCATCCTCGGTCCCTACCTGGAATCTAATTCCCATTTCACGCAAGACGAAAAAGGGCGCTGGCTGACGCTTGAGCCCCTTTTTAAGTCACGTTTTCTTCCTGACGTCACCTTCTCCGTGGTGGACATCGAGACGACCGGCGGCCGGCCTCCCCAGCACCGGCCCACCGAGCTGGCGGCGGTGAAAGTGCGCGACGGGAAGATTATTGACGAATACCAAGCCCTGGTGAATCC
>JAPYQX010000102.1 GCA_029937135.1 Nitrospinota bacterium | reverse complement strand
ACTCCGCGCATTTCCCCGAAATTCCGGGGGGGAGTTATCGGGTTATCGGCGGGTTAGCCCCGCCGCCGCTCGGCGAGCCAGCCGGCCGCGAGAATGGCGAGGGTGTTCGCCAGATAGGAGCCCCAGACGGGCCAGCCGGAAAGGACGGCCCATGGGCCTGCGCCCTCGGGCGGATAGGTCAGGTCGGCCCAAAGGTGGAAGGCCACAAGAGCGCCGGCGAGGTTTCCCGCCTCAGCGACGCGGCTGCCCTCGCGGTCCCATGTGTAGAAGACGCCGACAACGGCGGCGGCGGCGAGCGAGGGGAGGAAGAGGATTTTTCCGGGCCGGGCGACGCCGAATATGTGGCTCAGGATGGCCGAGGCGAGGCCGGTCAGAATCATATGGAAAGCGAGGCAGACAAACAGCCGCGCCCATTTCCGGGAGTCCTTCATGTCCCGGCGCGATCCCGTATTTGCTGGCGATCCCGTATATTCACGAAACAGCGGACCGCCACGATTTTATCCAGAGGAGAAGCCCCCATGCCCCCCGTCATCCGCCTTTTTGTGAAAATAAGTCTTTTTTGCTTCATCATCACCTTCGCCTCGGGTGCCCTGTTCATGCTGGCCAACGCTATCTGGCTCATGCGGATGCCAAGGGAGCTGCTGCTGCTTCACGCCCACGTCGGTTTCGTCGGCTGGCTCGGCCTCATGGTGATGGGCGTGGCATTGTGGATGTTTCCCCTGATGCGGGGAGAACACCCGGAAACAAAGGGGTGATACCACCTGCCCAGTGTTTACGGAATCTACTATCTCACGGTAGGCGGCCTGGTGCTCCGGGTGGCGGGCGAGCCCTGGCTCTGGAGGACCGCACACCCGGCCGCCCAGATTTTGCTCGTTTTCTCGGCGCTGGCCCAGCTTGGCGGGATCATACTTTTCGTTATCGTCATCTGGCGGCGCATCCGCCAGGTGACACCGGGCGTCCTATAACGGACGGGGCATGTAGCGGCGCGTCCGCGAGGTGACGCCAAGACGGCCCGGGCGTCTTCTAACAGACAAAATCAGCGGACTAGGTATGCCCCGCGGGCTTGTGCACCACAAGAAGAAAAATCGCCTCGGGATGGAAAAACCGCAAAAAAAACAAGCCGGACGGGGTCATTGCCACGGACCCTATCCGGCTTGTTTTACTCGTTTTCAAGGCTGCGCTAGGAGTAATCGCCCGCCCGTGCGCTGAAGGGCGGATCGGCGCCAGCGTTCCAAATCGTCCAGCGCTTGGGGTGAACGACGAACCGCACCCGATCCACCTGGGCGACGGGGCCGGCCATGAACTTGGGGGCGATTTCGGGACCGAGATAGCGCTCGGCGCACCGCCCGATAAGGTCGTGGTCTGTTCCGACACCCTCGATGAGTTCGACCTCGCCTTCGCAAACCACGGCGGCGTAGGGAGGATCGTCCTTATCAACGACAATGGAGATTTTAGGATTTTGTTTGACAATGCGGGTATGGATACCGATTGTCTTGGTGCTGATGAGGAACTTACCATCCTCCCAAATGTACCAAATAGGCCGAATGAGCGGGCCTCCGTCCTTCCTGGTCACCGAAAAGCGGCACATCCTTTTTTCCGCCAGGAACGAATCGATGAATGCTTTGTCTCCCATTTCGCATTCCTCCAAAATTTAAGAACTGGTGGCGGCCCCGGGAATAATCAGGACCCCTCAGGGTGTAGCCGTATATGGTGATATCCCCACAATCGGGAAAATTTCCTGGGCTCCGAAGGAATTCAGACTACTCTCCGAAAGGGCTGGAATCAACGCCCGAAAGCGATGAGAACCATCCCCCCAACGGTGAACGACACGCCAAATACCATCGCCGGGCGAACACGCTCAATCCCCCGCAGGAGGATAGCCGTGAACAAAAGAGAGAAAATCGGCGACGATGTGATGATGGGCGTAATGACGCTGACATCTCCGTATGTGACCGCCATGTTCATGAATACCTGATTCGCCGAATTCAAAACTCCCAGAAGGGCGATCAGGAGAACCGTTGATCGCCCCCCCCACTTGAACAAATGAGAAGGCACCACCAACCTGAGGCTATAGAGAATAGGCACACCTATCAAATTAGCCCATGCCACCGTAAGCATGGGATTGGGAAAAGCGGCCATCCCTTTTTTCCGGATAAAAATACTGAGCCCAAGAGAGAGGGCGCTCGCGAATCCCCAGAGGATTCCCTTTTGAAACCACCCCTCCTCGGAGGGTTCGTAGCTTACGAGAACGACACCCGCAATCACCATGGCGGTTCCGGCGAAGACCGCCGGGCCCGGCCGCTCCGCGAGAAACAAAATCGCCAGTAGAAGGGAAAGCAACGGAGCAGTGGACATCAAGGTGGTCAGCCTCGGCGGGCCGATGGTAAAGAGGGCCTTGTAATAAACAAAGCGGCCGTAGCTGTATGCCGTGATTCCGAGAAGGGCGAACCAGGCCATACCCTCCAGACTCACCTGCCCCTCTTCGTAGAAGAAAAAACCCAACACACTGAGAACAACGACATTGACGATGTTCGTCAGAAGAGAGGCCGCGAGGATTCCCATTTTCTGAAGGGGACGGACAGAGGCCACACCCTGAAAGGCAAGTACAATCGCGGCGATCAGGGCCCATAAAATCCCTATTGTGTTGTTGGTCAATTCGAGCCTTTCAAATCAGCCATGCCGGCCGAGGCCGATAGCGGCCATGCCGATAATCGTTACGAGAATACCCATCACCACACGGCGGTTCAGGCGCTCAAGATCGCGCAAGAACAACGCCGACAACACCATCACGAATACAGGCGTTGCGCTCATTATCGGAATGGCCAGAGACATCTGCCCTTTGAGGGAGAAATTCATAATAACCTGCTGTGCGCTGTTTAGCACGATACCCAGGACAATAACGGGCACGAGGGCCCACCCCGCGCCTCCCCAGGAAAAAAAATGCCTGGGGAGTATTTGCCGGAAAACTTCAGCCATCGGCACGGCGATCATGGCCGCCCAAGCGGTCAGGAGCGCGGAGGCCGGCATAATATGCATGCCCCTGTTACGCATATAACCCCCCGCCGTGAACATCAGCATGCTGGCAAGTGACCACCCGATTCCGGCTTGAAACCATCTTCCCTCGTCGGGTGAATAAATCACCGTTATGACACCGATAATCACCAGCGCCGTTCCGAAAAAAACAAGAGCGCCCGGCTCCTCTCCCAATACCAGAACCGCGATCAACAAAGCGGGGAGCGGGGCCAGGCTGGTAATCGTGATGTGGCGCGAGGGCCCCATCGCCCGCATCCCCGTATAAAAAAACCACCGGTTGATGCAAAAGTTGGAAATTCCCAACACCCCGAACCAGGCAAACGCCTCCCACCGGAATATCGAGAAATCGAAAACCCAATATGCATAAATCCCCAGAATAATCGCATTGCCCAGGTTCGCGACCTGGGCGAGCGCGAAGGAGCCCACCTTGGCCAGTGCTCTGGCAAACGCAATATTCGAGGCTGCCGCCAAAATAGCCGAAGTGAGAGCCAAGATAATGGTTTCGCTCTCGGCGGTCATGAATTTTCCCTTTTGGAGTTTTTAAAAAGGCGATATGAGCACCTTCCGGGGAGCGGCATCATATGGTCCCCTGCCGGGGAGAACCACCCGCATCAGATATCCGGCCAAATCTTTCACGAGTGAAGCGATATGGGGTTGGCGTGGAGAAAAATGGCGCAAATTTTCGCATAACCCGAAGAATTTCCCGGAAATCAAAATTCTCCATTTAAGCCTTCGGAATTTTGATGATTTGCGCGCCGAGGAAAGAAAAAAAGATTTCTCATTGCAAGAAGGGGCTAAGTGATAGAATATAAAGGAGATGGGTGCCTCATTTAACTTTAAATTGAGGAGAGTTCCATAATCGCTGAATATTTAGCGATTTAGGCAAAGGTTTTCTGGCTGAAATGGGGTCTGGACCTGCGTTTTGTCCATATAGACCATGGATTCCGGGGATTTTCACTGGAGAAAAACTGTTTCGGTTTTTTTTGATTCATTCGCCGGCATTCAGGATTTCGCTATATACCGCGAAATAGACCGAACAACGTCTCAAATGGAACCCAAATCGTCGAAATAGGCGAAAAGCATTGCCGCTTAATTCAATTTTGAAATGGAAGGTCCCAAAATGCCATTGCTAAACCAACGAATTCGTCCTTGGCTCCGAAAAGCGGGGATTCCAGTATTTTTTGCAATTCTCATTGCCATCGTGGTGGTAATCGGGACGCAAGCCCGCCCTGCTCCCGCAGCAGGGATAAACACGCTCCCGTCCCTCGCCGACTTGGCCGCGCGCCTGAAACCATCTGTTGTGAATATTAGTTCCGAGACTATCACTCAAACCCGGGGAGGAATTCCCGGCCAGCCGGGTGACCCGTGGAGCGAACTGTTCCGGCGATTTTTCGAGGGGCAGCAGCGTCCCGGATTCCCGGGGCAGCAAGGAGCTCCGCCCCAAAGGCAAAAAAGAACAAACCTCGGCTCCGGTCTCATTGTTGATTCCAAGGAAGGGCTGGTGCTCACAAACAACCACGTAATCGAGAAGGCCACGGAAATCACCGTGGTGACGCAGGATCAAAAACGGCGAAAAGCCACCGTCGTCGGCCGGGACCCCAGAACGGATATCGCCCTTTTGCGCATCGAGATGAAGGCCGGCGAAAAGCTCCCCGCCGTCAAACTCGGCGACAGCGACAAACTGCGTGTAGGGGACTGGGTAATGGCTATCGGAAATCCTTTTGGACTCGCACACACCGTCACCGCGGGAATCGTCAGCGCCAAGGGAAGGGTAATCGGCGCCGGCCCCTACGATAACTTCATTCAGACGGACGCATCGATTAACCCCGGAAATAGCGGCGGGCCGCTTTTCAATATGGCCGGGGAGGTTGTCGGTATCAATACCGCAATCTTCAGCCGTGGCGGAGGAAACATCGGCATCGGATTCGCCATCCCTATCAATCAGGCAAAAATCCTTATGCCCCAGCTCCGCAAGGGAAAGGTTGTCCGGGGATTTTTAGGCGTTTCGATTCAGCCCGTGGACGAAACCCTTGCCAAGGCCCTGAAACTGGATAAGGCCCAGGGCGCTCTTGTTTCAAATCTCGTAAAAGACGGCCCGGCAGCCAAGGCCGGAGTTAAGCGCGGCGATGTCATCCTCTCGCTCAACGGGGTCAAGGTAAAAAATCCGCGAGCTTTATCCCGCATGGCCGCCGGGCTTTCTCCCGGGGCCACGGGAAAACTCGGAGTCTCACGCAAGGGGAAATCCTTAACCCTCACCCTCGCGGTTGGAAGAATGCCAGGCCAGACCCAGGTGGCCAGTGCCGCCGGCAAGGACGAGTTGGGAGATAAGCTTGGCCTCGAAGGCCAGAATCTCACCCCGAATCTCGCCAAACAAATCGGGGCGAAAACCCATACCGGCGTTGTCATCGTCAGGGTGATGCCGCGAAGCCCGGCGGCGAATGCCGGCCTCAGACGAGGCGACATCATTATCGAGGCCAATCAAAAACCAGTAAAAACCGTTGACGACCTTTCGGCGGCGATCAAACGGAAAAAAAAGGAAGACAACCTGTTTTTAATCGAACGCCGCGGGGCCACCCGTTTCGTTGTAATTGAAGGCTCCGGATAGAAGAGGGATAAATGGCGAAGGCAATAGGGACCAGTGATAGCCTCATCGAAGCGGCCTCCGTGATATGTGGTCAGCTTGGTGCGCGTGCGGTATTCGTTCACGCCGACGCCATGAAGGATCTAAGTTCGCTCTCACGGCTCCCTCCCGATGTGGAGCGTTTCGTCACCACCTGTTCACCCGAGCTCTTTGAAGAGCTCGAAGAGTCCGACTGCCGGGTTTTCCAACTTCCCCCGGTCTCCCTGAACCGAATTGACGCCATAAAAATGGGGGTCGTCATCGCCTTGAGCGAAGGCGCCATTACAAAAGAGGACACCATCGTTTGCCTCTCCGGCCTCTCGGAAAATGAACAAATAGACACACTTATCGTATTTCGGCTGGATCAAGAAAAAGAAATGATGCTAATCTCCGAGACGCAAGGCGAGCTAAACAGGGTGGACCCGAAGGTATTTGAAACCATCCTCTCTCTTTCGCTTGAATTGGCGGCCGAAGGGCGCGAGGGAAAGCCCAGGGGAGGCCTCTTTGTCCTCGGCGATCACGATGCTGTCCTTCAATACTCCCGGCAGATGGTGATCAATCCGTTTCACGGCTACCCTGAAGAGCAGAGAAACATCATGGACCCAACTCTCCGGGAAACCGTAAAAGAGTTCAGCGCGATTGACGGCGCCTTCATCATTCGCGGAGATGGAATAATAGAAGCTGCGGGCCGCCACCTCAGCGCCGCCGGCAACATCGATCTGCCGCCGGGTCTTGGAGCCCGGCATATGGCGGCGGCCGGCATCTCGGAAGTGAGCACCGCGACCTCGTTCGTTATTAGCGAATCCACTGGAACCGTAAGCATTTTCAGGGATGGAAAAATATTCTTGCAAATCGGGAAATCCCAGCCTGCAAAAGAAAGAAAAGTTAAAAGAAGTTCCTCCATCAAAGGAAAATCAAGATGATTGCCAAGTTATCCAAATCGGTAAATGTTTACGGTATTCTTTTTCTCTTGTTCGCGGGCGGAATTGCCGCCTTCCTGGGAATTGCGTCAATTCTATTGATGCTCGACATGGTCGGGATTTCGATATTCTAGCCCCGACAGGATTTCGCCCGAATGATTCTCAATACTTTTGATCGGTATATTAACAACCTCTATCTATCCCCCATATCGACCGGCACTCTCGAAAAAATCGGGGGCCTCTGCGGCCTCTCGGATTCATCTATCGCTGTTGACGTGACCTGCGGTAAAGGGGGCGCCGCCCTGACCCTTGCGGATAAATTCCATTGCATCGTGACAGGCGTAGAGGCACGGGTGGAATTCGCCGAGGAGGCCCGCCGGAGGGCCGTATTCGAGGATCTCGAACACTTCGTGAATTTCATTGACGCAGAACCGGACCATCTTCCTTTCGACGATTTTTATTTCGATCTGGCCTTGAAAGTGGGCCAAACCGCTCCTCGCTCCTCGCGGGAAATCGTCGCGGAATTAAGGCGGATTGTCCGGCCGGGAGGATGGATAGCTCTATCCGAAGTCGTTTGGAAATCCGACCCTCAAACGACCCCCGGTCCGGCTGCCCCTGGGCCTGAAATCAACGAATGGCCCTCGGAATTCGCACCAAACCTCATGATCGGCATGGAAGAGCGAATCGCTGAATTTCGAGAGGCCGGTTTCGCTGTCGATCTCGCTGAACTCGAATCGGATTCGTCATGGGAGCGATATTATGCCCTTCAGGCCAAGGCCATATTGGTAAACAGGCGGGAATACGGCGAATCCTCCGAAGCGCAATCGACGCTGGATCAATGGCAAAAGGAACTCCATTTCTATCATACTGGAGGCGGAAAGGATTCGCTGGGCTACGCCTGTTTTTTGCTGCACTGCCCTTAGTATCAAAAGCGAATTCGGATTAACGGAGATCCAAGGGGGTTTCGCCGCGCGTCATCCCTTGATGAAACCATCGTCGCAAAAAAATAGGCGATGAATATCATGGCCAACGGAAAAAAAGTGCGTACGCTCGGCGTTTTAACGGGGGGAGGCGATTGCCCCGGCCTGAATGCCGTAATTCGCGCAATCGTTCTCACCGCGGAACGGGAGGGCGTTCGCGTTCAGGGTATCCGAAACGCATATAGCGGGCTGATTCACCAACAATTCACCGAACTCGACTCCTCGAAAGTGGACCACCTTTTGCAGTACGGCGGAACGATGCTGGGAAGCTCGAACCGGGACAACCCGTTTCAGTTCATGATGACGATTGACGGCGAGCACCGGGCCGTGGACGTTTCAGAAACGGTTATCAAAAATTTCCATCAGGCTGGTCTTGACGGCCTGATCGCCATCGGCGGCGACGGCACATTAAAAATAACCCACAAACTCACGCAGATGGGCCTGCCGGCGGTATGCGTACCCAAAACAATCGACAACGATCTCCTCGCAACCGATGTCACCTTCGGATTCGATACGGCGGTAGGCATCGCCACCGAGGCGATTGATCGAATCCGGACCACGGCGGAGAGCCACGGCCGCCTGATGGTTGTCGAGGTCATGGGCAGGAATGCGGGGTGGATTGCCCTTTTTTCGGGGCTTGCGGGGGGAGCCGACGTTATCCTGATTCCGGAGATTCCGTTTTCTCTTCAGGCAATCGTTAATGAAATCAGGTCCGATCGATCCGCCGGGAAAAATTTCAGTATTATCGTTGTGGCCGAAGGCGCCCGGCAGAAAGACGGTGAAGTCGTCGTCAAAAAAATGGTGGACGATCCAACGGAGCCTCGGCGACTCGGTGGAATTGGAAATGTCGTGGGCCAACTCCTCGAGGATGAAACAGGCTATGAAACCAGGGCGACCGTGCTCGGGCATATCCAGCGGGGCGGAACCCCCTCGACCTACGACCGGAATCTATCGACGCGCTTCGGTGTGCATGCCGCCCGTTGCGCCATCGAAGGGAAATTCGGCCATCTCGTGGCCCTTCAAAAAGGACTTATCGAATTGGTGCCCCTGGCGGAGGCTGCCGAAGGCCAACGCCTGGTTTCGCCCGACAGCGATTTCATCCGGGTCGCGCGATCCGTGGGCATCTCATTCGGCGATGAATTATAATTCAACCGTCCCGGCACGCAGTACGGAGAACCCATGAACGAAATTATCTCCCTGACCGCCCGTGAGTTGTCTGAAAAACTTCAGTCGCGGGAGGTTTCATCCGAAGAAGCGACCAGGGCCTACCTCGATAGAATTGAGGAAACCGATGAGCGGGTTCACGCCTACCTTAAAGTCCTTGGAGACGAGGCCCTCGAAGCCGCCAGGGAAGCCGACAAGCATCTGGGAAACGGGGGCGGAGATTCGCCGCTTCTCGGCCTGCCCGTTGCCGTGAAAGACCTTCTTTGCATGAAGGACACGCCCACGACCTGCGGATCGAAATTTCTCGAAAACTTTATCGCGCCCTATGACGCCACGGCGG
>JAPYQX010000101.1 GCA_029937135.1 Nitrospinota bacterium | reverse complement strand
GAGTACCGAAAATCCTCTCATCCAACATGGACCGATATGAGGGGGGCACGTCAATAAAGGAAGGCTGCATAAGAAGGTTGTCGTTCGGGCGGAAGGGGGTTTGGTAACGGCCGTTTTTTGGCAGCCGGATATTTATAAAAAGAAAAAATAAAAAGAACTTTTTATGGAAGGGGTGAAGCGATCCGGATTCGAATGATTGTTTAGTTCGACGGGAAACTTTTAACCGGGAGGAAGAAAATGGAAAGTTCTGGAAGTGTTGCTCTGGGGTTTATGTTTTTTTGGTTGCTCATTTTGACGGTTGCGTTCGTTATTCACTGGATCAAGATTGAAAGGCATCATGTATTTGACAAGCATTGGGGTACGAAAGTATCCGACAGTCTGAAATCGAAAGTGATCGGTAAGTAGCTACGCTTTGGGCGCCGGGGGGAGGGTTTTTTCTATCCGGCGCTGGCGGGCTACCCTTTCCGGAATTTTCCGGGAAAATAATCACTCACCCTTATTACGGTCTCCACCGAATAACTTGCCCGAGTAAGCATTTGCCAGACGGGAAATCTACACTGGCATATACACTGCGACCTGGTTCCAAAGCTCTATAACCATTGTGCACGGAATTTTATACATATTAATTTTGAGGCAGTTCAGGGCTGGCGGTATGACAACACCGACTCCTACTCCAACGATTAACATTTTCATGTGAATTCTCCTGGTTGGGGGATTTTTTTGTTTTTCCCGGTTCGACGAATTCGTCATTTTACCAATAAAATCAACTCTCTACTACAGTATACCATCCCATAGTGGAATATTTGCCGGGGTTTATCAGGCCCTCTATTTTTCGTGAATTCGGCGCCGCTTCAGAAGTTCCGGCCTGATTTGGGCAGGGTGCGTGGAGGTTCTATAATTGGGGCGAATCGCCGGCCCTGCGCTTGAATCGGGGGAGATTCTCGTATCGTCCGGCTTTCCGTGGCTAATGCCCCTAAAATGGAAGTGTCCCTGCGAAGGCACAGGTGATAGAATTTTCGGACTTCGAATAATTTCTTCGATTCTCGGGTTTCAACCGATTCTCTGGCGGATGGAGGCGTCCCTCCGCTCCTCGTAGAGGAATTTCACGATGGATGAGTTGTCCCAATTTCGGCGCCGGATCGATGAGTGTGACGAAGGCCTTTTGCGGCTCATTAACGAGCGGCTCAAGGTTTGTCTCGAGGTCGGGGACTACAAAGCCGGGCGTGGATTGAAAATCCGGATTCCCGAGCGGGAAGATGAGGTGATATCCAGGGTGCTGGGTCTAAACGAGGGTCCTTGTCCTCCCGGTGTTGTTCAGGAAATTTTTCGCCTTTTAATCGATACCGCTGTTGCCCTGGAGGAGAATCCGGATACTGCCCACAACGAGAAATAATCATGGTTCACTGGCAAGAAAGCCGGCCACCGTGATTATAGGGCAGTGTATTTTACAGGTGCCCCCCGTCAGGGGTTGAAAAATTTCCCGCCCGGGTTTTTCCCGCGATTCCGGTACTGTCGTTTTTAATCTGGAGAGTGCACCCGTGGAATATGCGTATTGGGTTTTGGCGTTGTTGGCCGGTGCAGTAGCAGGTCTTTTTGCCGCCCGGCTCATTCACCGGGTCCGCCTGTCCGCGCTTGAGGAGCGGCTCCTCCTGTTTGGCGCGGAGGTGGAGAATCTCAAGGCCGATCTTACGGACCGGGATGCTTTGATACTTGACCTCAAATCGAACGCCGCCCGCCAGGAAGCCGCTCTTGAATATGAAAAGGCGGCCGCAGGGGAAAAAGTGGAAATCCTGAACAAGGCGGCGGCAGAAATGCGGGAGGCGTTCAAGGCGCTTTCATCGGATGCCCTGCGCGATAACAATCAATCTTTTTTGGAATTGGCCAAGTCCACTCTCGAAAAATTCCAGAGCGAGGCGAAAAGCGATCTCGAAGCGAAACAAAAATCGGTGGAGATTTTGGTGTCGCCCATTAAGGAATCGCTTGAAAAAGTGGATGCCCAACTCCAGGAAGTCGAAAAGGTCCGGCGGGAGGCCTATGGCAGCCTTACGGAGCAGGTTCGCTCGTTGATAACGACGCAGGAGCGGCTCCATTCGGAGACGGAGAACCTCGTCAAAGCGCTTAAAACGCCGAATGTCCGGGGGCGGTGGGGAGAAATTCAACTTCGCCGGGTCGTCGAAATATCGGGGATGTTGTCCTATTGTGATTTTGTCGAGCAGGAATCGGTTACAACTGACAGCGGCTCCCTGCTGAGGCCCGACATGATAGTCAAACTTCCGGGAGGTAGGGAGGTGGTTGTGGACGCGAAAGCGCCCCTGTCGGCCTATATCGATTCATGGGAGACCGAGACCGAGGAGGCCCGGCGCGATCAACTGAAAAAACATGTCCGTCAGATTCAAGATCACATGGCCAGGTTGAGTTCGAAGGCCTACTGGGACCAGTTCGCTAATTCCCCCGATTTTGTCGTGATGTTTCTTCCGGGCGAGAGTTTTTTTAGCATTGCTCTCGAATACGAGCCGGGGCTGATTGAGGAAGGTTTCCAGCAGCGTGTGTTGCTTGCGACGCCGACCACGCTGATCGCTCTTTTGCGCTCGATTGCCTATGGGTGGCGTCAAGAGAAGGTGGCGGAAAGCGCCCAGGCGGTGAGTGATTTGGGCCGGGAGTTATATGGACGGCTCAAAACCCTGGCCTCTCATTTCGCGGCCACGGGCAGGGGGTTGGATCGGGCCGTGGATGCCTATAACAAGGCAGTCGGTTCCCTGGAGGGGCGTGTGTTGGTTTCTGCCCGGAAATTCACCGAGTTGGGTTCGGCCTCCTCCGGGGAAATTGAGTCGATTCCTCAGGTCGAAAAATCGGCCCGTATGCTGCAGGCTCCCGATTTAATTAAAGAGGGTGAAGTTGCCGGAGAGATTGAAAGGGAAATGGATTTGCCGTAGATGGTTTAAAGCCGAAATTCGTTCCGAAGCAGCCCGCTCAAACGCTCCCATCGCGCACTATATGGTTTCCGGCCTCTTCGCAGGTAAGCCGGCCCCACAAATCAGATCAAAGTATTGTCTTGGCGAGGGGTTTTAGAGCGCTTTAAAAGGAATCTTCCGGGTTTTTCGGGGGCGGAGGCGGAATATCCTTGGCCAATCCTACGTCGGGTCTTCCGTAGGGAGGAGAGTCCTCGGCGGCCTCGGTTCCCCTGATAAATGACTGGCCGACCCAAACAACCCTCCCGATAATTCGATCCGTCACTGACTCCCCCGGTTCGAGTTTCAAAAATTCCACCTTGAATTGCGACCGGTTTGAAGGAATCAGGGCGACGTGATCCGCGTCGAGCACTTCAACGCGCTTAACAGTGCATCCGCCGTCTATGTCACGGATAGCGAAAATCGCGTCGGATGTGACGACACGATCATTCCGGTCAATAACGGCGACGCTTCGGTCGGATATTTCGGGTTCCATACTCCTCCCGAACAACTGAACGGCCACCAGATTCGATGAACGGCGGGCGAATTCTTCTTTCGGAAGAAACAGCCAACTCATGATGGAATCGTCCACGATTCGGGCATTTCCGGCGGCGATATTTCCGGAAACGACCGGGACCGGGATCAACTACCCTGCCGCCTGATACGCGGCCTCATTCTCGGATACGAGCCGTATCTCACAGGCGATTGGCGATGGCGGAAGGGAAAGAAGGTCGGCCAGGGAAACTTCCATCGAGTCGGCAATTCGCTGGAGCGCCTCCAAAGTCGGATCAATGCCGCCGGATTCGATTTTTTCGAATTCGCCGGAGTCGATTCCGGCTTTTCGGGCAACCGCCGCCCGGGTCAGATGTTTTTCCTCTCGGAGCCGTCTCAGACGCTTTCCTGTAAAGCCTTTATCGCTGGGCATTACGTTTCCTTTAGCGCTCTCTTATTTTCTTTTGCGAAGCAAGGAGCCGAGATTCAGGCGGCCCGGCCCCAAAAGAATTAGAACGATGCCGACTACGAATATGGTGGCGTGTACCTGATAATCCAAAATCTGGATCGCCTGGGTGCCGATTTGATTCCAAATAAAATAGGCGGCCGCTGTAGTGGAGAGAAGGGATGCCGTGCGGGTGGCGATTCCGAGGAAAATGGCAACGCCGCCCAATGACCAAATCCCAACAATCGCGGCTCGCGTCAAAGCCTCGACGGAGGCGTTTTGCAATCCCATGATGCCCAGAGGTACCAGTCCATCGACGAACATCTGATAGCCTGTTGACGCGGCGAGGACACCCATCCAAAGGCGGAGGAGCGTTACTCCCCAATCTTTTGCGCTTGAAGTCACCCAATCGCTCCTGAAAAAAATTACCGTGGAAATCGGCTGAAGTCGGCCGGGCGCTTTTCCTTGAAAGCGTTCATCCCTTCGACGGATTGCTCATTGTTCCAGACCGCATTGAGAAGCTCGCTTCCGTGCATCCAGGATGGATAGTGAAGATCGCCCAAAAAATTGAGGCTTGTTTTCATGTATCGAAGAGTGGCCGGAGCGTGGCTGTTAATCGTCGCGCACCATTCCTCGGTAGTCTCCTCGAGCTTTTCATCGGGAACGACTTCATTGATGAGGCCGTCTTCCTTGGCTTGCTTGGCGGAGTAGCGCTTGGCGAGGAAGAGCATTTCCCTTGCCCGCCGATCTCCCATGAGAAGCGGAAGATACTGGGTCGCACCAACGACCGGAAGGGCCCCGACCTTGGCGCCCGACTGTCCGAAGGTAGCGTTTTCGCTTGAAATGCACAGGTCGTTGTAGAGTTGCCATTCGTTGCCGCCGCCGATGCACCATCCCCGAACCATGGCGATGGTTGGTTTTCCGCAGTTTCTGAGAAGCATGCAAAGGCGCCGCATTTTATTGTTCCAAATATGGCCGGTCTGCTCGTCCAGGCCCAACATCATGTCCATGTCGCCGCCCGAGGAGAAGTTTCCGTTCAGTCCGTACATCACGCCGACGCCGATGGCGGGGTCTTCGTCCAATTGGGTATAGGCGTCGATGACCTCGTTGATCATGTCGAAATTCATGGCGTTGAGGGTTTTCGGGCGGTTAAGGCCGACCCACAAGGTCTTGTCTTTTACTTCGACTACGATTGTCTTGTAGCTCATTGAATACACTCCATAAAATTACAATTAGCCGTTGTCGTCAGGAATGCCACGGGCCCTTTGTGACGGAAAAAAGGGACAACGCATATTCCCACAGAGCGAAGTAATTTTCCATGGAGGCCGTCTCGCTGGATCAATTCAGAGTGCCGCTGATGCCCTGGTAGAGGAGCCTAACCGAGATTGCGGCGATGAGCACCACGAAAATCCGCGTTAATGTAATCGATTTGAGCTTGCCGGATGTCACCGCTCCGATTTGAGCTCCGGCGACGACCCCGATGGCGAGGGGAATAATGATGTCCCCCATTGTATGCAGGTTGCCCTGAAGGAAATGGGTTAAAACAGCCACTACCGTCGTGATCAAGAGCAAAAATTGGGAAGTGGCTGTTGCGATATGAACAGGGATTCTTAAACCTTGAATAAGAAGAGGGACATAAATGGGCCCGCCCCCTATTCCCAAAAAGCTAGCCAGAAAGCCAACGCCCGTGCTCAGCCAAAGGCCGAGCCGGAAGCGAAAATAGTAATGATAAACGTGGCCCTTGTTGTCAACGATTCGGCGCTCTCGCAACGAGGGGTTTTCACCGCCACCCGCCTCTGAAGGGTCCAGCGGGGGAGGGGAGCCCCGGAATAAAGACACGCATAGAGCCATCAGCCCCACTCCCAGGATCATGTCGAACGCTCCGCGTCCGACTCTGGCGGTGACGAATGTCCCCAGTACGACCCAGGGGGAGGCGACAAGGCCGTACATCAGACCTGTTTTGATGTCGATTCGCTTGAGCCGGTGGTAGGCGATGGAGCCCGAAAGCGCGTTCAGGGCAACGACTGAAAGCGAGGTCGCGGTAATGACCTCGGAGGGGCGATCCGGAAACAGGAGAAGTAAAATCGGAGTTAAAATAAATCCTCCCCCCGCTCCGACCATCGTTCCAAAAATACCGACGCTGAGCCCGAACAGGAGGAATTCGATGAAAAAAATCATACAGGGTGCTCCTCAAGAAATCGTTTTTAAAGTCGCTCTGTCAAACGAATAAAATATTTTTCAATTGATAGGAGTAATGGTGGAAGTGGAATTTGCTGTGCGGAATGAATCGGTAGCGCATGTAGGGCACTTCGGCGTGTTATTGGGGTTTCTTACAATGTCCCGCCTTTCGGGGAGGGACGCTTGGCCGCCATGCGCCGATCAAAATTGACCGATATTTTTTTCTGGTGGCACCAGGCGACGATATCCTCGAGTTCTTTGCTGAGGGTGATTGGTAATTTGCCCAAATTCGCTTTTTTGGTCTTGAGCCGGTTAATTTCCACCATGTTGAGGCTTTGCGTACTCAAAAGATTATGTACTTCATCCCGTAGGCTTTTTTCCTTGCCGGCCAACGTTTCGAGGGCTCCCTTTACTTTTCGGACCTCTACTTCTAACTTCGAGATTTCGCTTCTGGCCTTTATTTTGTAGCCTAGACCCGAAAAGAAAAATATCCCAACCAGGACGATTCGTAATCCATCGGCCGCGCTGACGTTGATGAGTTCTTTTCCAATCACTATGGCGATATCCATTTTATAAGGTTATTCCACTCCCGGCTTGTAATTCGAGGCGTGAAAATAACGTGAATCAGGCTGTTCGGTGTAGAACTGCTGTACTTCCTTATAGAGCTTAACTTTTTCGGGAAGGTTGGATTTTTGGATACTTTTTTCCATGTTTTCGATCTGCTTCACCAGTTGGACCATCACCTCCTCCTGGCTTGGAATTATTTTTCCGGTGATTTTCTTTAAAGTGTCCTCCATTTTTTTGACCGACTTCTCCATGCCGCCCTGATGGCTGTGGGCCTCATCCTCCTCTCTCATGAGGTGATCCCTGGAAGCGGAGGAAATGACGAATGTTCGAATGGCCCACCAAAGGGAGCCAATCGTTAAGAGGAGTTCCAACGTAACCCGGATTTCACTTAGGTATTGGAGCACGGAGATACCTTTTAATTAAAGTGAACCAATAAAAACAACTGTTTAGAATTAATCGAATAGAATAATCGGACCATCCTTGCCCTTCGGTGGCGGAATGAAAAACAGGGCGGGAGTTCCCCACAAATACATCTTACGATATCCTATACATAATAGGGATTTATGCAAACTCACCTCGGGGTGGATTCAGATCCCGTAACAATTCTGGTAAGTATTACCAAATGGCTCTAATTTGACAACATCCAAATCCATAGTATCTTATATGGATTCAAGGGGTTGAGCATATTTTTTGTCAAAAAATTGGCCAAAAAGGGGGTCTTGGTTTGCTGGTTCCACTGGATACGTCGGTTGAGGTTCGTGCGGAGAAATTTCGGCAGGTCCTGAACAACAAAAATGCGGGTGCCTACAGGGTTTTGCAAGAATCCACCGAGGAGTTCCCCGAGGCCGAGGTTCCTGCCCTTCGCCGCCCGCGACTGACGTCGGGCGGCAAAAGCCTTGTCGCTGTGGCCCGCGGG
Source organism: Nitrospinota bacterium (assembly GCA_029937135.1). Classification (GTDB taxonomy): domain Bacteria; phylum UBA8248; class UBA8248; order UBA8248; family UBA8248; genus UBA8248. The sequence goes on along the minus strand of JAPYQX010000101.1, from coordinate 1,552 downwards.
CGGACACGCGCCGAAGGGGTCCGAATCGCGGTGGACTTGCTGGGCGGAATTCGCTGTGCGATCAGCGCTCCGCACCCCGTTTTGATCAAACCGAATTTCAATTCGGCCGATCCATTTCCGGCGTCCTCGCATCCCGATCATCTCCAGGCCCTTATCGAATTGATTCGCGAGGCGGGGTGTGAGGAAATCGATATCGGTGAATTGGGCGGGCTCCTATCGTTGCCGGCCGCGCTGAATTTCGAGCGGTGGGGGATGGACGAATTTCGGAAGAGAAACGGTAACGGAGTTGTTTTATTCGACGAGGAGCCCTGGGTGAAGGCCCGGGTCCCGGGCGCGCACCGCTGGGGCGGATGGATTCATTGCCAGGAGAGAATTCTCCGCCCGAATCAACACATCGTCAGTGCCCCTACCATGAAGAGCCACGGCGGGGGTCCGCGGTTCAGCCTTTCTCTGAAAAACGGATACGGATTCGTTCATCCGCGGGACAGGGTCCGGGCGCATTTCGTGCCCCAGATGGCCGAAATGATCATGGAGACAAACCTTCTTTACACTCCGAGTCTCGTGGTGCTTGACGGAACGCAATGCTGGATTGCGGGCGGGCCTTATACCGGTGAGTTGCGCGAGCCCAATGTCATCATCGCGGGCGATGATCGAGTGGCCGTCGATGTCGTGGGCGCCTCGGTTATCCGGTCGATGGGCTCGGAACTCTTGCGAGATTTTCCGGTCTGGTCTCATCGTCAAATCAGCCGGGCCGTGGAACTGGGACTCGGGGCCGCAGGTCCCGGGGAGATGGAAATCCTCAGCGAGGACGCCACGGGAAGCGCCGGCTTCACCGCTCTCATGGACCAGGTGCGGGCCTATGCAGAGGAGGGGGTTCCCGCCTGATGGGCGGAGGGGCGGCCAAGGCCCGATTCCGTTGACTCTCCGGGGGGAATCGACTACATTTCCCGCGGTTTGGGCGCCCTCGGGGCGGCCCTCCCAACTCGAATAATTCTCCTTTGGGGCTGTAGCTCAGCTGGGAGAGCGCATGACTGGCAGTCATGAGGTCAGGGGTTCGATCCCCCTCAGCTCCACCAAATATTTCAAAAGGTTACGGTGATGCCGTAGCCCTTTGTTTTTGTCTGTGTCAGCACTATGTCAGCACGAGGAATCGCTTTTAGGGGAAGATTCTCGTCGTTTCAGCCTATAATGTCGTCGCTCCTACGACAGGGAAGGGGAGGTAGATAATCCTCCACCTGCAATGACGCAGTCTCACCAACTTACACCGCCTTCTCAGGCGCGTTTTCGTACCCCAAAGTGGTAAAAAAGTAATTCGCCATGCACAGGTCGCGGCTGGGTCAGAACGGTCAAGTATGTCCCGTTCGATTTTTCCGTTTCTTAGTGTTTCTTTAACGTAGATCTCTCCCCTTCGGCGTTAATGCGGGAGACTACTCCGCGCCGCGCCTTCGGCCGCCTAGAGAACGCCGGGGGTCACCTCGCGCACGCGCCGCCAGATGGTCGCGGTGAAGAGGCCAACGCCACCGAGCTGGGCCAGCGCCGAGGCGACGAGGAG
>JAPYQX010000100.1 GCA_029937135.1 Nitrospinota bacterium | reverse complement strand
GCCGGGGTATGTTTCAGACACCGATCGCCGCTTGATTAGGAATTCGCCATGCACAGGCGTCAGGCCGGAGTAGAGAAAAAACGGGGGGACTGTTTGGCGGAGAGGGGGGGATTCGAACCCCCGAGGCACCTTTTGAGCACCCACACGATTTCCAGTCGTGCTCCTTCAACCAACTCGGACACCTCTCCTTAAACTGTTACTTCACAATGAAATAATATCAAACCGGAAAAAATCCAGAGACAATTCATTCCCTGAACAGCGGGGGATAATTGCATACCACCTCTTCCGCCGCAATCTCACAACGAATATCGCCCCGAAACTTACGATTTCGGATGAAACCTCCGTCTCAGGCCAGTCTCCATCACCCCATACATAACATTTTCAATGGTATCAATCATTGTAATGAGTAATCCAGACTTCAATCGAAATATAGGACTTTCTGTAAATGAGGCCCGGGACCCCCGTTTCCCGCAGGAAAGATCGTATCCCGATTATTGAGGAGGAGCCCGTGAGACAGAGGTTTCCGGGGGATACCCCAGGAACAGGAAAATTTATTGCCTGCCGGACCCTTTTTGAAATGGACGAATCATACCCATCCAAGGCAAGTCCTGCTATGATCGGATTTATCCAATACTTTTTTAAGGGAGAGTAAAACCATGAAACTTGCGCTTTATGGAGATATCCACGCTCAACTCACACCACTCGAAGTCATTCTGGCGGAAGTCGATAAGCACAATGTCGATTGGGAGGTCGTACTGGGCGATCATGTAATGGGCGGTCCCGAGCCCGGCGAGGTAATCGATGCGCTTCGAGCACGCAAAAACTCCCTTCCCATCCTGGGAAATTTTGATAGATGGGTGATCGATAAAATCGACGAGCAGGACAATCCTTTCCCGGGAAGAAACGACAGCAGCAGGACAACGCGCGAACACCTCAACGACGACCAACTCGCCTGGCTGCGAGGCCTACCTCATGAAATAACCCTCACGGCCGAACCCGGTCACGACGTTCACATTTTCCACGCGGCTCCGGGCAATGACGAAGGGGCTCTTCCGCTGCGGCTAACAGACGAAGAAATTCTGGAAAGGCTCGACGGGGCCAAAGCCGAGTGTCTGGTCTTTGGGCAGGTTCACGGGCCCTATGTTCGCCAGGTCGGAAATCAGACCCTTGTTTGCGGGGCCTCGGCCGCGGTGAACTGGGACGGAGACAATCGCCCCGCCTACGTTATTCTCGAATACAAGGGCGACGGAAACTGGGAAGCGGAGATTCACAGGATTGCATACGATTTCGAGCCCCAGGCAAAGAAAAACGAGAACAGCTGGGTCCCCAATGGAGAACGGCAAGCCGTCACAATCCGGACAGGGGAGTATTGGAATCCGGCCCATATGCCGCACTAATTAACAGGCAATGGGCAACCCTTCTTTATCCGATTCCCACAAAACGGTTTTGCGTAGGGAGGCGTGTACCTGCGTATCTGCTAACAACACTTTTATTGAGGCTTGTACACACTCGACTCGAACCAAGTCTGGAAATTTTCGACGAGAGAATCGTGGTCAACCTTCAACCCCGAGTAGCGGCGCGCGTGGCGGAGCGCGAGAATCCCCAAATCGGCAAGCGCACGGACGAACGCAAGTTCATCCTCGGTGAATACCCTCGGCTCTGAAGAATAGAGGCGCAAGACTCCAATCGTACGGTCCATCACCATCATCGGGACAGACAATATAGATACGATTCCCTCCTCTTTAGCGTCCTCGGGGTACTGAACCCGAGGATCGTCGACCGTGTCCAGGATTTGGACGACCTCTCCATTCATGCATGCCGCCAGACTGTGATCGGCGTCAACCGGACCTTTTTTTAAATACTCCTGGCTTAGGCCCCAGACCGCCGACAATTCAAAAAGTCTTGTTTTTTCGTTGAGCACCCGGACCGCGCAGCCTTTGGCGCCGGTCGCCTCAGCCGTCTGCCGGGCGATATGGTCAAGGATTTCACCAACATCGAGGGCGGAACTCAACTCTCTCGTTATCCTGCTAAATACTCCGAAACAAACTTTGATGTTTCCCGGCTCGAACATGGCCCCCCCCTTTTTTCTTCAGGACCGCATACAACGCCCCAAGAAGCCCACCCCACGAAACGGGAACAATCGGGCTACCGCAGGGTACCCATCCGGGTGGCTTTGCCATCCCTCAACATTCACAGGGCTTTTCCGTCGTTTCTCAACGGAAAACGGAAAATCGCAAATGACCGCATTCATTTTCAGACACAATATAATTGTACCATGAATTTTTTATTTCAGGAGGGCTTTCATGCCGGAGGCCGCATGTTCATTTTAAGTTAACTGATTATTTATCAATATTTTACGAAGAGGAATGCCATGAAAAACCATCATTGAAGCCACGTCCCGAAACAGGATTTAAACCGGGGCGGGCAAGTCGGACTCTCCCATGAGGAACATATCCACCCCGCGAGCGCACGATCTTCCCTCGGCAATGGCCCATACGATGAGAGATTGGCCCCGTTGCATGTCTCCAGCCGTAAACACGCCCGGTACGTTCGTCAACCAATTTTCATCACGCGATACATTGCCGCGCTCGGTGAGTTCGATACCCAATTCCTCGATCATGCCTTTTCGCTCCGGCCCCAGGAAGCCCATGGCCAGAAAGACGAAATCCGCCTTCATCTCCCTCTCCGTGCCGGGGACATCCTCGAAACTCATCCTTCCGTCATCGCTGCGCTTCATTTCCACATCGACGACATCGAGCTTTTTTAACACCCCGTCTTCGCCGGCAAACTGCTTGGTTGAAATGGAGTAGATACGTTCGCCACCCTCTTCATGCGCGGAGGAGATGCGTAGAATATTCGGATAAAGAGGCCAAGGATTTACATTCGCATCACGCTCATCCGGCGGACGAGGTAAAATTTCAAGCTGACGAATCGAAGCCGCGCCTTGCCGGTGAGCCGTACCCAGGCAATCGGCCCCGGTGTCTCCGCCACCGATGATGATTACGGATTTTCCCTTGACGTTGATCTGCTTCTCAACGGGAACCGAAGCGCCCTCGCAGAGTTTGTTCTGGACGGAAAGATACTCCAGCGCGAAATATACGCCCTTGAGATCGCGCCCGGGAATCGGCAAATCACGCGGGGCGCGCGCTCCGCCCGCGAGGACCAGCGCATCGAACTCCTCTCGGAGAGCCGATGCAGTAACATCCACGCCTACATGACACCCCGTCTTGAAGACAACGCCCTCGGACTCCATCAATTCCAGCCGGCGATCCAAAAATTTCTTTTCCATTTTGAATTCGGGGATTCCATAGCGCATCAATCCGCCGATACGAGCGTCCCTCTCGAAGACAGTAACGCTATGGCCCGCCTGGTTGAGTTGATCCGCCGCCGCCAAACCCGCCGGCCCGGAGCCCACGATGGCGACTTTCTTCCCGGTCCTGGCAGCGGGCTGCCGCGGAACCACCCAACCTTGCTCGAAAGCGTGCTCGACGATCGAGACTTCAATCTGTTTAATCGCAACGGGGTCTTCATTTATGCCCAGGACACATGAGCCCTCGCATGGGGCGGGGCATAGACGCCCGGTGAACTCGGGAAAATTGTTCGTCCTGTGCAGCCGCTCGATGGCCTCATCCCATTTATCCCGGTAGATCATGTCGTTCCATTCCGGAATGAGATTCCCCAACGGACAACCGCTATGGCAGAAGGGAATTCCGCAGTCCATGCACCGCGCCCCTTGGGTTTGAAGCTTGTCATCGGAAAACGGAAGATAGACTTCGTTCCAATCCTCAATACGTTTTTCAACGGGCCTGCGACCCGGCAACTCTCTTGGAAATTCGACAAAACCGGTGGGTTTACCCATGACTCACCTCCATCACGGCCTTCTCCCAAGAGATTCCGCGTTCCTTAGCGGTCTGGATGGCCGTCATCGCCCGCTTATAGTCGCGGGGCATCACTTTGATAAACAGGGGCTGAAGCGTTTCCCATTCGGACAGAATACGTTCGCCAACCGTACTTCCCGTATATTCCACATGTTTTTGGATGAGGTTTTTCACCTCATCAACGTCATCAGGGTCAACGAGATCTTCGAGGTCCACCATCTCCATATTGCACCGCCCCTGGAAACTGTTCTCTTCGTCGAGGACATAGGCGATACCACCCGACATTCCGGCGGCGAAGTTTCTCCCCGTCCTGCCGAGCACGACCACTCGCCCGCCGGTCATGTATTCGCAACCATGATCGCCCACACTCTCGACCACGGCGAGTGCGCCGCTGTTGCGAACGGCGAATCGCTCGCCGGCAATTCCCCGGAAATAAGCCTCTCCCGCCGTGGCGCCGTAGAGAGCGACATTTCCGATGAGGATGTTGTTTTCCGCCTTAAAGGAGGATTCCCGTGGCGGGAAAACGATGATCTTCCCACCCGACAATCCTTTTCCGATGTAATCGTTCGAGTCGCCCTCGAGGGTGAAAGTAATCCCATTCGGAACAAAAGCCGAAAAACTCTGACCGGCTGATCCCCTGAAATGAACCTGGATCGTATTCTCCGGCAAGCCCTCTGCCCCATACCGTTTTGTTACCTCGTAACCAAGGATGGTTCCCACCGTCCGGTTGAGGTTTCGTATGGGAAGCTCGAGCTTGACGGAGGCCTTACGCTCCAGGGCGTCCTTGCACTTGGGAATCAGAGTGGTCACATCGAGCGTATTCTCGAGACCGTGGTTCTGGCCGCAAACATTACGGATTGCGACCTCCGGGCCCATGTCGGGTTTATGGAGAATCGGCGCGAAGTCGAGACCTTTCGCCTTCCAGTGATCCACCGCCTGGCGAATGTTAAGTCTGTCCACCCTCCCGATCATTTCATCCACGGTGCGGAATCCCAGGCGGGCCATATACTCACGCACCTCCTCCGCGATAAAGCGGAAAAAATTCTCAACAAACTCGGGCTTACCGGAGAATGTTTTGCGGAGTTCGGGATCCTGAGTGGCGATTCCGACGGGGCAGGTATTGAGGTGGCATACCCTCATCATGATGCAACCCATCACCACCAAGGGCGCGGTCGCGAATCCGTATTCATCCGCTCCGAGCATGGCCCCGATGACCACATCGCGTCCGGTTTTCAATTGGCCGTCAACCTGGACGACAATGCGGTCGCGAAGCCGGTTCATCACCAGGACTTGCTGGGTCTCCGCCAAACCGAGTTCCCAGGGCGCACCGGCATGTTTGATGCTGGTAATCGGCGAGGCGCCCGTCCCTCCATCGTGGCCGGAGATGAGAACCACATCGGAGTGTGCTTTCGCGACACCGGCCGCGACCGTCCCCACCCCGACCTCGGAGACCAGCTTCACATGGATACGGGCCACGGGGTTGGAATTTTTAAGGTCGTAGATCAGCTGAGCCAGATCCTCAATCGAGTAGATGTCATGATGCGGAGGCGGAGAGATCAGACCCACGGCCGGGGTGGAATTCCGCACCTTGGCAATCCAGGGAAAAACCTTATTTCCGGGAAGCTGGCCGCCCTCACCGGGCTTAGCTCCCTGCGCCATCTTGATCTGGAGGTCATCGGCATTCACGAGATATTCGCTGGTGACCCCGAACCTGCCCGAGGCCACCTGCTTGATGGCGCTGCGCCGAAGATCGCCATTTTCATCGGGAACATAGCGCGCGGAATCCTCCCCCCCCTCGCCGGTGTTGGATTTCGCCCCGATTCGGTTCATTGCGATAGCGAGGGTTTCGTGAGCCTCCTGGCTGATCGAGCCGTAGGACATCGCCCCCGTGCTAAAGCGCTTCATGATGGCGTCGATGGATTCCACCTCTTCGAGGGGGATGGGCTTCGAAGCCCACTTGAATTCCAGGAGACCGCGCAGGGTTGCCAGCTGCTTGCTCTGATCATCAACCAGGTTGGTGTATTCCTTGAAAATATCGAACTTTCCGGATCGGGTCGCATGCTGGAGCTTGAAAACCGTCTCAGGGTTGAAAAGGTGATATTCCCCGCCCCGGCGCCACTGGACGAAACCTCCGCTATCGAGTTCTTCGGTCATGGCCCGGCGTTCGGGAAAGGCCTTGCGGTGGCGGAGAAGCACCTCGTCGGTCACGACTTCAATTCCTATCCCCCCTATCCGCGACGGGGTCCAGGTGAAATAGTTATCGACAAAGTCCTTATTCAATCCGATGGCCTCGAAAATCTGGGCGCCCCGGTAGGATTGAATTGTTGAGATACCCATCTTCGATATGACCTTGATAATGCCCTTGCTCAAACCGGCGATATAGTTCTTGACCGCCGTAGCGTGGTCGATGCCCTCGAGAAAACCGCTTCGGATCATGTCGTCGATGGTTTCGAAAGCAAGGTATGGATTGATCGCCCCGGCGCCATAGCCCAGGAGGAGGGCCATGTGGTGAACCTGCCGCGCCTCCCCGGTTTCGACGAGCAGGCCCGCGCGGGTTCTTGTCCCCTCGCGAACAAGATAGTGATGCACCCCAGCGGTGGCGAGCAGGGCGGGAATGGGAGAAAACTCCCCCGAGACCCCCCGGTCGGAAAGAATTATCAAGCTATATCCGTCGGCTATAGCCGCGCTGGCCTTTTGGCAAAGATCGTCCAATGCCCGCTTGAGGCCCTCAACTCCCTCCGCGGCCCGGAAGATCATGGGCAACGTAATGGCCTTCAGGCCACGTTGATCGGAATGAACGAGCTTGTAGAAATCCTCATTGCTGAGGATAGGGGCATCGAGTTTCACCTGGCGGCACGATTCGGCCTCCGCCTTAAGCAAATTCCGCTCCGGCCCCACGGTAGTGGAAAGCTGCGTGACGATCTCCTCCCGGATGGCATCAAGGGGAGGATTCGTCACCTGAGCGAAGAGCTGCTTGAAGTAGTCGTAAAGAAGCCGCGAACGATCCGACAGGACGGCCAGCGCCGCATCGTTTCCCATCGAGCCGGTGGGGTCATTCTTCAGCTTTACCATAGGGCCGATAAAGAAGCTCTTGTCCTCAAGGGTGTAGCCGAAGACTTGTTGCCGCTGGAGCACGGTCTCATGATCCGGCTCGGGGAAATGAGGTGGGTCGGGAAGGTCGTCAAGATGGACCAGGTTCTTCTCAAGCCAATCCCGGTAAGGGTTGGCCATGGTGTACCGCCTTTTTAGCTCCTCATCGTCGATGATGCGCCCCACGGAGGTGTCCACGAGGAAAATCCGGCCCGGGTGCAACCTCTCTTTTACGAGAACATCCTCCGGGGGGATGTCCAGCACCCCCACCTCGGAGGCCATAATCACCAGGTCGTCTTTTGTGACGTAATAGCGCGAGGGACGCAGCCCGTTCCGATCAAGAACCGCTCCCACCACGGTTCCGTCGGTAAAGGCGATGGATGCCGGGCCGTCCCAGGGCTCCATGAGACAACCATGAAATTCATAGAATGCCTTCCGATCCTCGCTCATGGATTCGTGACCGGCCCATGGCTCGGGAATCATCATTAACACGGCGTGGGGCAACTCTCGCCCCCCCATGTAGAGGAATTCGAGGACGTTATCGAATATTGCCGAGTCGCTGCCGCCCTCGATAACGATGGGAAGTATTTTCTTCAGGTCGGGAAACACTTCCGATTCGCACAGCGCCTCACGGGCGTGCATCCAGTTGATGTTTCCCCGCAGGGTATTGATTTCTCCGTTGTGGCACATATAGCGGTAGGGATGGGCCAGCGGCCAGGACGGAAATGTATTCGTCGAAAAACGCGAATGCACAAGAGCCAGAGCCGATTCCATATCCGTATCCGAGAGGTCGGTGAAAACCGATTCAACCTGATCGGTCGTAAGCATTCCATTGTAAATCAGGGTCTGCGAAGACAGGCTCGGGATGTGGAAGTAAATCCGTTCGGTTAAATCGGATTTGCGGACAGCATGCTCAATCCGCTTGCGAATAACGTAGAGCTTCCTCTCCACCTGCATCTTTTCGGCGCCTTCCTCGAATCCACCGATAAATACCTGACGGAAGCGAGGCACCTTCGAAAGAGCGGTCGGCCCCACCGAGGACAAATCAACGGGAACTTCCCGCCATCCGAGCGGCTGGCACCCCTCCTCACGGATAATCGACTCGAAGAGCATTTCGATTTCATTCGACTGAGCGGGGTCGGGGGGAAGAAACACCATTCCGGCCCCGTAAAGGCCGGGCCCGGGCAAAACGATTCCTTCATCGCCACTGTCACCGCAAACTTTCTTCAGGAATTTATGGGGCATTTGAAGCAAAATCCCCGCGCCGTCACCTGTGTTAACCTCGGAGCCGCTGGCTCCCCGATGGGCGAGGTTCGTAAGCGCGGTTAACGCATATTCGACTATCTTCCGGGATTTGCGCCCGTGGAGGTCCGCCACGAATGCCACGCCGCAAGCATCGTGCTCGAATGCAGGATCGTAGAGGCCGGGACCCGATGTATGGCCACTAAAAGTCATTGATATTCCAACCTTATAAGAAAGAAAACAAATCCCTCCCCCAAGGAGGAGGAGGGAGCAACCCCAATCGGATACTCACTATACACGATTTCTTACCATAACCCAACACGAATTATTTAATACATTGCATTAGAATTTCTAATGCTGTATAAATACTTTCCCATGAAGATTGATATGCTTCGCCTTTATTGCAATGTGGTTCAGACAAACAGTTTTTCTCGCGGAGCCCGCGAGAGCGGCGTGACCCAATCGGCCGCCAGCCAGAGCATCCGCCACCTTGAGAGAGATTTAGGCGTCTCGCTATTGGATCGGAGCAAACGCCCATTCACCCTGACCCCTCAAGGAGAGAAGTTCTACAAGGCTTGCCGCGATCTCATCGAAGGCTTTGATCGGGTGAGGGACGAGGTCGCAAGCGATAAAAAACGAATCGAAGGAACGGTGCGTGTAGCGGCGATTTACTCCGTCGGTCTCCATGTCATGGGCATTTACATGCAGCGTTTTCGGCATCTTTATCCGGAGGCCCGGGTCCGGCTCGACTGCCTCCACCCCGAAGAAGTTATGCGATCCGTTCAGGAGGACATGGCCGACATCTGTCTGGTTTCCTATCCCAGTTCGAGCCGTACGCTAAATGTTATCTCCCTTTGGGAAGAACCCCTTTTTGTAGATGCCGTAATTATTGGACAGCGAA
>JAPYQX010000468.1 GCA_029937135.1 Nitrospinota bacterium | reverse complement strand
CATCAACACGATGAGAAAGCCACCACGGATCGGCGGGGATTTTTGAAGATGGGTGTGCGGCGGGCGAAGCCCCCATGCCAATCGTCTCGCCGTCCGTCCCCTCGTCGTCGAGGCTGAAAATGGGGGCGAGAAGCTCTTTCCAGGGTCTGTTCATGGCGCCTGCTCACGGTTTTGAGACATATGGTTGTTTCCGGGCGGGCGGTGTCCGGGGTGGGCCGCGACTGGAACTGGCTGCGGTTGAAGCTGGCAGGCCCGGTTGCTCAGGCTTTGCCGGTTCTCACACACGGCGTGAACCTCATCTGATAACAATTTACATGAGGGCGGCCGCGGCCGCGCGATTTTGTGGGTGCGCCGGGGCACGGGTATCGTGTGAAGCTGGGCACTAATGAGCGTTGGCCTGCCGCGCAATTCCTGTAGCGTAATAACAAACAAGGGTTGCTATATTCGCTGGCCGTCTGGCGGAGGTGCGCCAGTGGGCGGTTTTGCGCCGGGAGTGGGAGATGTGGGAATACGAGAAATGAGGGATCAACCGGGAGAGGAACTGCGGGGAATTACGGGGAGCTTCGAAGGGGTTCCGGGGTTTTCTCGTATTTTCCGGGGTTAGGGGCGTGGCATCAGCGGGGCTTCTTGAGGCCGGCCATGCGGAGGACTTCCCGGTATTCGGCGGCGGCGACGGGCTGGACGCTGAGGCGCTGGCCGCGCTGGACGAGGGGCATTTTGGAGAGCTTGGGATTGGACTTGAGGTCTGGGAGAGAGACGGTCTCGGGGAGGGCTTCGATGGCGCGGACATCGACCATGAACCAGCGGGGGCTCTCGGGCGAGGACTTGGGGTCGAAGTGTTCGGACTTGGGGTCGAAGGCGGTGTGGTCGGGGTAGGCTTCGCGGGCGACTTCGGCGATGCCGGCGGCGTGGGGCGGGGCGGCGCTCGAGTGGTAGATGAGGATGCGGTCGCCCTTCTTCATTTCTCGCATGGTGTTTCGCGCAAGGTAGTTGCGGACGCCATCCCAGTGGTCGGTTTTACGGGGGGCGTTGAGGAGGTCGCTGAACGAATAGGCCGAGGGCTCGGTTTTCATCAGCCAGTAGCGCCGCGCCATGAGGGTCTCCTGAGGGATGGACTGAATTTTACCGATGGCGGATCGGGTGAGGGCGGCGATGCCTTTCACGGCGTAGATGAAGATGAGTTCAGTCCAAAGCCCGGTCGGGAAGTCTCGGATTAATCAGCTTTGAGCCCGGCGTTTTTCTTCAACGAGTGAATTTTCCGTCCGTAAGTGTTTGAGCCAGCCACCGCCCGTTGCCATGATTCCGAAGCGTATTTTTTTTGCTTGATGGTTGCACGGAACCAAAAAACCCGTGACGAAAATCCCACCGCCAAAGTGGTTGTTATTTAAATCGGAGGTGAATGGTATGAGAAAAATTATTAGCTTTCCTCGTTTGCCGTGGCCGTGTGATTTTTTGAGTCTTCTTCATGATCTTCGGCGGCATGGCCATTCGCTGAACCGTTGGCATGGCCATTTGAAGAACCGTTTGCGTGGAGATGGGAGGATTCTTCAGCGAGGCCAGTATCATTATCACTTGGCTCGTAATTCGTTTCGATTGGGATGATGTCGCCGCCGGGCCCCTGTGTTCCGAGGTTGATCTCCATATCAAACTCATCGGGCTTGGGCATGTCGGTCAAGGTTTTAAAACCAAAATGCTCCAGGAATTGGGGTGTTGTGCCATAGACGATTGGTTTTCCAACAACATCACGTCGTCCCAGTATCCGGATCATCTTTCGCTCAAGGAGAGTGTGAAGAAC
>JAPYQX010000099.1 GCA_029937135.1 Nitrospinota bacterium | reverse complement strand
TATTAAGAGCGTCCTCTTCGCTGACCGGGAAATCTCCCTTTTTGTATCCCAGGTCCCGCGTGGCCTCCTGCAGGTGCATCGGAATCGGATAATGCACCTTGGCCTCGACTCCGTTTTCGTTCAGGTAGGCGAGCAGATCGTCTCTCCGCCGGGCGCGAAGCAAGTACAGGTGGTAGACATGCTTCACGCCCGGCCGCCGCCCGGGCACCCGGATGAACTCCCCCATATCCGAGAAAGCCTCGTCGTATTTCCGGGCGTTGGCGATGCGCTGGGAGGTAATGAACTCCGTCTGGCCGATCAGGCGGTTTCCGACAACGGCCTGAATCGTATCCAGCCGGCAGTTGATGCCATAGACGGCCACCTCGTCGCGGCCAACTAGGCCGTGATTCCGGTAAAGCCGGAGCTTTTCGGCCAGCTCCCCGGAATGGGTGACGATGACCCCCCCATCGCCCCAGACATTGAGGTTTTTGAGGGGGTGGAGGCTGAAACCCGCGCTGGCCCCCCACGAGCCGACCGGCGCGCCGTCGATGGCTCCCATGATGGCCTGACAGGCATCCTCGACGACGATCAAGCCGTGTTTTTCGGCGATCTCCATGATCGCCGGCATGTCCGCGACATTGCCCGTGTAGTGAACGGGAACGATGGCCTTGGTCCGGGGCGTGATCGCCGCCTCGATCTTGGCCGGGTCGATCACGAAACCCTCTTCGCTGTCCACGAAGGCGGGCCGCGCTCCCGTCATCGCTATCGCGCCGACCGTCGCGACAAAGGTTGTCGGGGTGGTGATGACCTCATCTCCCGGGCCCACGCCCAGAACCTTGAGCGACATGGACAGCGCATCCGTCCCCGTTCCCACCCCAACCGCGAAGGGCGCGCCGCACAGCCCGGCAAAACGGCTCTCGAACTCGGTCAATGCCGCGCCCAGCGTGAAGTTCCCGCTGGTGACGAGCTCGCGGATATCGCCCAGATAAGCGTCAACGTCCGCGAATTGCCGGTCCAGGTATGAAAAAGGAACGCGCATCGACTTTTCGGAATTAGTCATCCTCGATAAAATTCCTCTATGGCGCCGGAAATTTGCTCCAAATCCCCGCCGGTAAGCTCGGCATAAACCGGCAGGCTCAAAATTTTTCCGGCCTGATCTTCCGTAGCCGGAAAACTTCCCGGTCCATATCCCAGTTCCGAGGCCGCATCCTGAAGGTGAATGGGAACGGGATAGTGAACCGCCGACCCTATCCCCCTGCTTTCCAGATGCGCCTTCAACTCGTCCCTTTTCTCGGCCTGGATAACAAAGGCGTGATAAACGGCCCGCTCGAAAGACTTGTCGGCCGGAACCCGGACCCCCGGCAAATCGGCCAGGGCCTTTTGGTGGTACGCGGCGTTCGAGCGGCGCTTCTCGGTCCACTCCTCCAGATACTTCATCTTCACGAGCAGCATCGCGGCCTGAACGCTGTCGAGGCGCGAGTTTCCACTCCAGTTGACGGCATTGTCGCGGGTTTTCAGCCCGAGATTCCGCATTGTTCCAAATCGCTCGAAGAGAGCCTCGTCATCGGTTGTCAAAACCCCCCCGTCCCCGCAGGCGCTCAGCGTCTTGAGGGGGTGGAGACTGAAGCAGCCGATGTCGCCGAGCGAGCCGACCCGTTTTCCGCGATACTCGGCGGCGACCGCCTGGGCCGCGTCCTCGATCACCCGCAGTCCGTGCCGGCCCGCCACCTCAAGGATCGGGTCCATATCCGCGGGCCTCCCGGTCAGGTGGACCGGCAGGATAGCCTTCGTATTGGAAGTGACAGCCGACTCGATGAGGTCCGGGTCCAGGTTGTAGTCGTCCCGAACGTCAACGAATACGGGCCTGGCTCCGGCAAGAGCGATAGCCGAGGCCGTCGCCACGAAAGAGTTCGGCGCGGTGATGACCTCATCGCCCGGGCCAATCCCGAGAGCGCGAAGCGCGATGATCAAGGCGTCCGTTCCCGAATTGACGCCCACCGCGAAGCGCACTCCGCAAAGTTCGGCGAATCGCCGTTCGAACTCGGCAACCGCCTCCCCCAGAATGAACTGCCCTCCCTCGATTACGCTCCCGACCGCTTCCAACAAATCGGACTTCAGAGCGGCGTGCTGGCCGGCGATATTCACGTAGGGAATTTCGAGAGTCAAGGTTGCTGTTTCCTTCAGTCCGCTGCGAACTCCGCGGTCGCCTAGAAAGGGCCGGTAAAACTTTTATCGGGAATGTCGAGCGGACCATCGCGGGGGATGCCCAGTTCATCCTCGCTCTTTTGAGGAAGCCCCATCATCTCCCGGGCGGCATTTACGATATCCACCACGCGGGGATAATAGCTGTTGGCCATGGACGGACTCGACGGCGTGTAGGCGTCCGGGTAGGCAATGCGCCGCGGCGGGCATTTCAGTCCTCCAAACAACTCCTCCGCGACGATGGCCAGGACCTCGGCCCCGAACCCCAAAGTGCGCCAGTCGTCATCGGCGACAATCAGGCGCCCTGTTTTTTTCCACCGAGCCGAGGATACAGGCGGTATCGAGGGGCTTGATGGTCCGGACATCCACGACCTCGGCCTCGATTCCGTCCCGCGCCAGCGCCTCAGAGGCGTGCGTCGATTCGAGGACCATGTGGGAGGTCGCGACGATCGTTACATCTTTTCCCTCTTTCATCACGCGCGCGCGGCCAATGGGCTCCCGGTACAATTCCTCTGGCACGGGTCCGTGGATGTTATGGAGCCAGCGGTGCTCGAAAAAAATAACGGGGTTATCGTCCTCGACGGCGGCGACGAACAATCCCTTGGCATCGTGGGGGGTGGCGGGCATGATCACCTTCAGCCCCGGAATATGGCCGAAGAGCGCCTGGATGCTCTGCGAATGCTGAGGCCCCTGGCCCCATCCCCGCCCGATAATAAGACGGATCACCAGCGGAACGCCGCCACTCGCGCCGAACATGTAGTGCCACTTGGAGGCGTTGTTGATGATCTGATCGAGGGTGAGAAGGGCGAAATCAACCCGTTGATGCGTAATGATCGGGTGCAGGCCCACCAGGGTGGAGCCGATGGCGACCCCCGTCATGGCGTTCTCCGAGGCGGGCATATCCATCACCCGCTTGGCGCCGTACTTCGCTTCCAGCCCGAGAGTGGTCCCGAAGATTCCCTTCGGGTCGGTGACTCCCAGGCCAATCACATACACCCGGGGGTCTTGCTCCATGCACTGATCGGTCGCCTCCAGGATGGCCTCGGAGTACCTGATTTCACGCGTCATCGGCCACCGCCGGGGGCGTAAACGCGGCCGAGGAATTCCTCTTCCTCCGGAAAAGAGCTCTGCTTGGCGAAAGCGAATGCCTCGTCGATTTCCCGGCGAAACGACTCTTCGCGCCCGGTGATTTCGTCCTCGGCGATCACGCCATCGCGAATGAGAGCGGCCCGGTAATTATCGAGGGGACAGCGCTTCTTCCATTCCAGAAATTCCTCTTCCGTGCGGTAACCGATATTGTTGTCGTAGCTCGGCCCGCAATGCTCGAGCCACCGATAGGTTTCAAATTCGAGAAACGTGGGGCCATCTCCGTTCAGCGCTCCCTGAACCGCGTCAAGGCACAGCCGGTAAACGGCCTCCACATCGTTCCCGTCACCTTTGGATGCGTTGACCCCGTGGGCGCGAACCATTTCGGTCAGCGACCGCCCGGCGGGCTGCCGGACCGACATCGACGAATAGACTGAATATTTTTTATTCTCGCAAACGAATATGACCGGCAGTTTCTTGAGCGCGGCGAAATTAAGCGCCTCGGCGAATACCCCTTCCTCGGTCGAGCCCTCCCCGAAGAAAACCATCGTCGCGCGCTTTTCACCCTTCATCCACGATCCGAACGCCGTCCCGACCGCGACCGGTATGCTTCCCCCGACGATCGGGGTCGAACCGAGCATGTTGACGCTCAGGTCGATCAGATGCATCGAACCGCCCATCCCCGCGGAACAACCGTTGGCTCTTCCGTAGATTTCCGAAAGCATCGCCTTGAGAACGCCCCCCTTTGACAGGCAATGCGCATGCGCCCGGTGCATGCTCATCATGTAATCGTCGGGGCCCAGGGCGGCGCAGGCGCCGACGGCGACGCCTTCCTGTCCGATGCTGAGATGAACCGGACAGCGCATCTCCTGCTCGCCGTACCTGTCCGCGATGCCGAACTCGACCATCCGGATGCGGAGCATTCTGTAAAAAAGTTGTTTTCTGAGCTGAGTGTCCAACACGAAAAAAACCTCGGCTTATTTCAGGTTCAACTGTTGCATGGTCTTGATATTGTAATACAGGTTGTCGGTCATCGATCCGGGGATCTTTCCGGCCTTAAAAGCGGCCACCAGATCGGAAGCCGCGTCTCTGATCGTTTTGGCCGGCTTGAATCCCAGTTCCCGGCCGATTTTCGCCGACGAAATATGATATGAGCGGTTGTCGTCCGTGGGCGTGGTGACGATGTCCACGTCCCCTCCGACGGCATCCTTGATGATCTCCGCTATCTCGATGACTTTCTTGTTGTCATAGCCCGCGTTGAAAATCTTTCCGTTAATCTTCTCATCGGGCCAACCCAGGGACTTTACATACAGATCGGTCATATCCTCGATATGGAGATTGGGCCGCATCTGCTCGCCGCCGAAAACCTTGATCAGGTGGTTGGTGACGGCGTGGTTGGTGAGGATGTTGACCGTCAGGTCCAGCCGCAGGCGGGGAGAATAACCGCACACCGTGGCGGGTCGCAGGATCAGCCAGTTGAACCCCGGCGTGTCCTTTTCGAGCAAAACGTCCTCGCACATGGCCTTGTACTTCGAGTAATCGGTCAGGGGCTTGAGATCAAGATCCTCGGTCACATTTTCCACATCCTTGATTCCGTACACGCTGGAGGAGGAGGCGTAGACGAACCGGCGCACCCCCTGCTCCCGCGAAATTTCGACCAGGGTGACAAAAGCGTCGTAGTTGATCGACTTTCCCAGATCGGGGTCGAGCTCAAAGCTGGGATCGTTGGAAATACAGGCCAGGTGAATTACCGCGTCGCACCCCTGAATCGCCTTCTCGAGCGTTTCCCGGTCGCGGATATCACCCTTTATCTGCTCGAGGTTCGGATCATCCTTGCAAGGGTTGAGCACATGCTCCCCGTACATAAAGAGATCGAGCACTTTGACGCGGTAGCCCGCGGCCAGAAGCTTCGGGACGAGAACGGACCCCACATACCCCGCGCCCCCCGTTACAAGAACACTTTTGATATTCGGATCGGTCACCTGCTCTCCTTCCCTTCGGATCGTCTGCTTAAAGCATTATCCGTCATAAAATGGGCAAGCGCCATGTGAGCCACTTCCACGAAACCGTAAAAATCCGAGGCAACGTAGAAATTCAGATCGCCCATCCGGCGCAGGGGATTGTCCGGCGAAAACCCCGAAAACGTGAGCACCTTGCAGCCCCGGGACGAGGCCGCTTCAACCGCGCTCAAAATATTTTCGGATTTTCCAGAACTGCTGACCGCGATGAACAAATCACCCGGCCTGGCCCAAAGCTCCGCCATTTGACGAAACACCGTTTCGTATCCGTCGTCGTTCGCCAAAGCCGTCAACAGGGGCGGCTCGTTGAATACCATCGCCGGGATGCCCAGCGCCTTGCAAAGATCGTTCTGAACGTGGCTAACGATGGCGGCGCTTCCGCCGTTTCCGATAAGCAGCGCCTTGGGCAGGGCGTTGGCGCTCGTCGCCAGGGCGGCGGGCGTCAGCGACAAAATCATGGCGGTGGCCTCGCCCATCCCCTCTTCGAGGGAAAAAGGCGCGCCATCGCCGCCGGTCACCTCGGCGCCCGACAACAATTCTCCAAGTTTCTGAAAATAAGATTCCGCTTTCATATCCGGCATCCGAAAAGTTTCCGCCAGGACCCTTGGGCGCACCCCGCCTTATTTGAGCAGGGACTCGATATTCTTGAACATCGGAACCCGCTGAACCGAAGAGCGATTTCCGACAGTGGCGACCGCCTGCCCGCCAACCACGTTTCCGATAAAATTCACGACCTCCATCGGAACCCCACGCGCCACGCAGGGGGCCGACAGCGAAAGGAAAGTGTCTCCGGCTCCCACCCGATCGACAATCCGCCCCGCCAGGGCGGGACACTCGTTGAAGCCCTCCTCGTCGCTATAGCAGTAGCTTCCGAATTTTCCCCGGGTCACGGCCACGCGGCCGCCGGAAATGTTTTTCGATACACGGCGGATCATTTCCTTCAGATCGCCGCGCCGGTCCCGTGTCTCAAGCCGAATCTCGTTTTCGGCCATGCAGGCGAAATCGGCGCGGGGATAGGTGGATATGGTGTGGTAGCCGAGATTCCCCGCGTTGGATTGGGCGTTGACCGCGAGAAAGCGCGCCTTTTCGCATAAAATTTTTATCGCGTCCTCGCTCATCATGCCGTGACCGAAATCGACCACGATCACCACATCAAAGCCGGACAGGCGCTCATTCAACAGCGAACAGAACTTCTCGTCCTCTTCCGCGTCCAGCTCCCTGTCGTCCATCTCGTATATTTCCAGGAGCTTCGTAAAGAAATATTGATCGATAAAACGCCGCTTTACGATAGTGGGCGACCGGGCCTTGAAAAGAAAAAGATCTTCCACTTTTTCGTTTAGGTTCCCGCGAATGAATCCCACCTGGGAATTTTCCTCGCCGAGGAAGGAAAGAACGCTCACATGGTCGCAAAAATTCGACACGTGGTTTGCGACGGCCAGGATCCCCCCCGCGAATTTTTCGGTATAGCGGTGCCGCAAAGCGAGCATGGGCTCCTTCGAGGATTTTCCAATGCTGTCGCAATACTGATATTCGTCGATGATGGCCTCGCCCACGACGAGCACTTTCATGGGCTGGATGCTCTCGATGTAGCCCACGATATCGTCCGAGGAGTACTTCTCGCCGAAGGCCTTTAAATAATCCTTCACCTCGTCCGAAAAAATACTCATGTGTCTGTTGATCAGATTGGAGGAGCTGTAGGTGATATCTTCCGTGAAGATGACCTGGCCGCCGACCGATTCGACCGCCATCGATTCCTTTTCGATCCCCCTCGTGCGGTCCTCTTCGGCATATTTGTAGTCAGAGCCCTTTGCATAATAGTCGGGTTTGAGAAGCCGTATGGCCTCCACCGCCAGCGGCCACTTATTGATGGCGACATAGTCCACGGAATCGAGCGCGGCAATGGCCTCGGCCCGCAACGGACCCGGAAAAGCAGGCCGGTGGGGGCCTTTGTTGACATGCTCGTCGGGCGTCAGCGTGACGACGAGAATATCCCCTGATTTTTTGGCCTGCTCGAAATGGCGGATATGCCCGATATGGAGCAAATCGAATACGCCGTGGCAATGGACTATCTTCTGATTTTGGCTGCGGTGCGAATCAAGAATCGCAGGCAAATTTTCGATGTTTTTGATCTTCTCTTTTGCCGAACCCGATAAATCACTTGATTTCAACCGCTTTCACCCTCCTGGCTCATCCCAGGTACTCGAACCAATCCTTGGTCGCATCGGAAATCGAATCTTTGTTCCAGACCGGGGCCTGCCGCCACATTTCGATATTCTCCAGCATGATGGCCACGCCGTCCTCGAAGCGGACCTTGGGGCTCCAGTTCAGTCCCTGCCGGATTTTACTCGTATCGGCGAAGGTGCAATCGGGCTCGCCGGGGCGCTTGGGAATATATTCCACCTCCCCGCCCAGAAGGCTCACCAAGTGGTTCACGCTATAGGTATCCCCGGAGCCGACGTTGAAAATCTCTCCCGAGGCGCGCGAAGCGGCAGCGGCGGCGAAGGCGGCGGCCACGTCCGACACAAAGGTGAAATCACGGGTTTGAGTACCGTCTCCCACCACGGTGAACGCCTTGCCGCCCAACTTCTGTGCCAAGAATACACCAAACACCGCGCCATAAGCACCACTCGTCCGGGAGCGCGGCCCGAACACATTGAAAAGCCTGAGCGAAACGCTGGGAAGCCCGTACACCTGGGCCCAGTGCATGACATATTGTTCGCCCATATATTTGGTCAGCGCATAGGGATACATCGGGCGGATTTCCGCCGTCTCCGGGGTGGGAAAAACATCCGGAAGCCCGTAGCAGGAAGACGACGCTGAATACACGAACCGGCTCGCGCCGCCCGCCCGCGCCGCCTCGAGAACGGCGATTGTTCCGTCCACATTCGATCGGTGGTAGGTGAGGGGCTGCTGGATGGAGGGGACAATGTCCGCCAGGGCGGCCAGGTGAAAAACCCAGTCAACGCCTTCAAAATAAGGCTTGATGTCCTCCAGCGAGGCGATATCCATCTGGCGAAACGTCAGTTTCGGGTGGCCTTCGGCCTCCCGGAGGTTCTCCCGCCTCCCGGCGACCAGGTTATCCAGGACTACCACCTCGTGGCCGTCGGCGAGAAGCCGATCCACCAAATGGCTCCCGATAAAACCCGCGCCGCCAGTTACGATGGCTCGTTTGATATCCTGCATAATACCTTTCTTTTCAATATCTTATTCGGCTATTCGATTCGTGGAGCTGGGGCGAAATTGAGGAATTCAGCTGGGGCGGATTCTTCGAATTTACTCACACCACGGAAAGACTACCTGCGAGGCGGCCGATCGGTTGAGGCGATTTCAAGTTTTACTCCTCGCATATCACCTCAGGACAGAAAATAACCACCGCTTGGAGTTTACCATTTCATTTGAAAAACGCGAAACGATTCAAGGGTTTTAAGGAATCGGGGGCACCCCCGGGGAAATATCGGGCAATGGGAAATTTGGGTTAATAGTCTTTGTCCACTCATGAACAGAATTAAGAGCGTAATTGAAAGCGCGGTCAGGTACCTGGCCTCGTGATTTTGGGTGCAGTGCTTTATCGATATTTCCGTGAGAAAAGAAATGTCGCTTGAATAACCTTCCCAGGTCTCTGTCGGGCATTAGCAAAAAACGGATGAAAAGATTTTTGGGTCCCTGGATCTCCATCTCGAGGCGTAGTTTCGATTTCCAGCTATCAGGTTCCTTGCCCCATTCCCTGGGCCAAGGTAGGTGGAATCTGATGGTCTTTTTCATTTTGAGGCTTTTTCCGTGTTTTTTCTTAGCCGGAACATTTGGGCACCTCCAAAAACCTCCCCTCTTTCATCTCTGATGTGATCCAATGAGGCATCCCGCCCCGGA
>JAPYQX010000098.1 GCA_029937135.1 Nitrospinota bacterium | reverse complement strand
GCCGTGAGCAGCACCCCGGCGCAGATGACCCAGAGAAAATCGAAGTCTTTTCGAAATTCCTCCGCCGGGTGGATGAACAGGTTTCCCCAGATGAATATAGACAGCGCGTAGCCGCCCAGAATCAGCAAATGGGTGCGGACACTGCAGTTTCTCAACACAGGGGCGCGGATACCGCCGCCCGGGCGGTCCGGCTCGCCCCTTTCCCTCAGAGCGAAAAGGCGCCAGGCGGCGGCGAGATGCCAAAGGGCGAGAGCCGAAAAAATGATCAGGGTCGAGGATTCGGGCCGAGGTCCCGCCGCCGTGATCAGTATGACATAGAGTAGAAACGCCATCGCCAGATCGAGCAGGCGCCTCGGGGCGCTCCACCTCAATTGATCCGCTGGCCGGTATTCGCAGGCTGAGGCGAGGCGAAAATAGGCGTACGCCGCGTAGGCGAAGAACACGAAGAAGCTGGCGGCGAAAAAAAAATCTGGGCGGCGAAACCGGTCCAGTCGCGGCCAGCGGCTAAAAGAAGCAGGGAGCTGTACAGGGTTTTGAAGCCGAAAAGGGCGGTGCCGCCGAAGACGACCGCCAGGATAATACTCCATCGCGCGGAAAAATCGCCCGCGTCATTCGTGTCGTTCATCGCCCGCCGCTGACCGATTTCGGCCCCAGCGATAGATCACCGGGGCACCAGTCCTCCTCTCCCGAGATTAACACCAATTGGGTGTGCGGGGGGCATGGCTGGCTGGGCGCGCTCGACCGGTGAGACGCCCCCAAGTCTAGGCCACGCGGTTTTTGGGTTTTTTCCCGCTCAACACCCTCAAGACCTCTTCGGCGGATTTGCGGCGAAGCTCCTCCATCGCGGCGGTCGAGTACCAGGCACTGTGCGGGGTGATCACGCAGCCGGGAACCTCGAGGAGAGGGTGTTTTTTCGAGGGAGGCTCCTCGCAGAGCACATCGAGGCCCGCCCCGCGAATCTCGCCCGAGCGGAGAGCTTTCCTGAGCGCGGTCTCGTCGATGAGCTCGCCCCGGGCGACGTTGATGAGAACCGCCTCGTTTTTCATCTTTTTAAGCGCGGCTTCGCCAATCATCCCGCGTGTCTTGGGGATCAGCGGGGCGTGAAGGGTGATGTAGTCCGAGGCGCGCAGAAGCCTGGCCATCCCCACCTCCTCCGCCTTGAGGCGCTTGAAGGATGCATCCGGCGCGAAGGGGTCATGCGCCAGGATATTCATGCCAAAGGCGCGGGCCTTTCTGGCGATGGCGCTGCCGATGCGACCGATGCCGACGATGCCGAGGGTGGAGCGGTTCAGCGGCTGAATCGGCCGGAGGGGAAGAATGCCCCAGCCGCCGCCCGCGGTGATCTCGGCCCCTTCGGAAAGTTTTCTCGCGAAGGAGAGAATCAGCGCCATCGCGTGGTCCGAGACCTCCTCGATGCAGTAGTCAGGCACGTTCGTTACGGGAATTCCTTTGCCCTTCGCGGCGGCGAGATCGATGTTATCCACCCCGATTCCAGCGCGCGCGAGGATGCGGCAGGCGCCGAGATTTTCAACGACGCCGGCTGTGAAGTCCGGGGCCGCGCCGATGAGAACGGCCTCGGCCTCGCGGCAAAGCTCGATCGCGGCCGCCGGGCTGTCGGCCATTCCGCGCACGAGACGGCAGTTGAGCGCGCCGAGAATTTTTTCCTCGAGATGAATATCGGGGTAGCGGATGCCCGCGAGTGCGACGAGGGGGCCTGTCCCCTTTTTTGCCTTTGCCATGAAAATCCTCTCTGCTGGTTAGTATGAACGGGGTCTAATGATCCGGCCGCATGATGAGTTCGATGTGGACCCCGTCGGGGCCTTTCAGGTGGATGACGCCGTAGCCGGGGCGCGGCGTCCGGGGGCCGTCGAAAATATCGGCGCCGCGCTCTCTGAGGATCTTGTCGGCCGCCTCGATATCGTTCACCTGGAAGCAAAAATGATCGGCGCCGTGGTAGGGGGATTCCGGGGCGGGCGCCCATACCTCGCCAGGCCGGATTTCCTGGACAATTATGTTCACCCCGCCGACGTCGAGGCGGACGGCCTCGCCGCCCCGGATGTCGTAGCGCTCAAGTTCTACGACGTCAAACACGTACTTGTACCATGCGATGGCTCCGACGGGGTTGGCGGCGTGGTGATGAATATGATCGTGGCGGAACATGGCGCTTTTTCCTCCCCCCCTCCGTAGGTTCCCTGCTGCCCCGAGCCCGCCGGTTAATCTTCTGGAATTTCGGGCTGCCAGCCGGGCAGGCTGCCGGGATATAGATCGGAGTCGTGAAAAATCTCGATGCGGTTGCCGTCCGGGTCCAGGAAGTAGACGCCTTCGTGGCCGCCCCACAGGCCGTTGCTTTCGTCCAGCCGGAGCGGGCCCCATACAATTTCGGCGTCATCCCTCGATTGGAGGAAGGCGACGGCCTCGTCGAATTCCTTCTGGCCCGCTACCTCGAAGGCCAGGTGGTGGAGTCCCACATCGTGCCTCAAGCAGGTGTCCTCGCCCTCGGCGTCCACCCAGTCACCGGGGACCGAGAATATGGCGAGCTGGTGGTGATAATCGTCCAGGTACATGAAGGCCGAGCCGAAGGGGGCGGCGGGATGAGAGCCCGCCTCGTGGCGAGAACGGAGCCTGAAGCCCAGGACTTCATCGTAGAAACGGATTGAGCGGTCGAGGTCGCGCACCTTGATCGCCATATGCTGGAGACGAAGCGTTCGAATCATTTTTTTTTCTTCCACCGGGGGCGCTCGACCTAAAGCTCTCTCATCATTCCCCAGCGCTGAACGGTCGCCACCTCGAGCGAGCGGAGAACAAGGCGCTCCATCGCGAAGCCCAGAAAACCGATGATGATGATGCCGCCGTAGATGACGGCGCTGTTCAGCGTCTCCTGGGCGTCGAAAATACGCACCCCGAGGCCCATTTCGGGCGAGGCGAGCAACTCCCCCGCCAGAAGGACGCGCCAGGCCCTGGCGATGCCGATTCGCCACCCCGCGATCACCACTGGGAGCGAACCGGGGAGCAGGACCTTCAGCAGGAGAGCGAGACCCTTCGTCTCCATCGAGCGCGCCGCATGCACCAGCGTTTCGTTCACCGTCTTCACACCCACCCAGGTGTTCAGGATGATGGGAATGGAGGTGGCGAAAGAGATAGTGATGACGACCGCCTGCTCCGTCAGCCCCCAAAAGAGAATCGTCGCCGGAAACAGGGCGATGCCCGGAATCACGCTGAAGAAGTTGACGACGGGCACGAGCATCCACTCGAAAGTCCGCGAGGCGCCCATCACGATGCCGATAATTGTGCCGGCGATGAGTGCGAAGAACACCGAAATAAGCAGGCGGACAATCGAGGTGCCGATGTGGGTGAGCAATACGCCGTCGGTTATTTCCTCGACCATGTCGAAGAAAATTGTGAGAATCCGCGGGAACAGCTGGGGGGGGACCCACTCATTCCAGCTCACGAATTCCCATATGCCGAGCAGGATCGCAATCGGTAACAGGTTCTCGAGCACGGCCCTGAAGTAGAATTCCGCCTTGGCCTTCCAGCTCGTTGTGGTGGTTTCGCCGCTCAATTTTTAGCCTCCGGAAAACTTTCTCCCAGCCTCTTGGAGGAGGTGTCTCCAGGAGACCGGGGAGGTTTGCGCTCAATGTTAGAGGATGACTACATGCTGCCCGCTTTTTTGACAAAGCTGTTGTCGATGTAGTCGTAAAGGTTCGGCGTCGTCTTGATCTTGCCGAGCTTTTTGAGAAGCACCTGGTTGGCCTTGAGGTCGGCCATCATCTCCTCGTTCCATACGTCGGTCTTGAACTTGATGATTTTGACGAAGTACCGCGCGTCGGCCATCTTCAGTTTTTTGCCGCGCCGCGTACTGAACTTGTGGTAAAGCTTTGCGGCTTCCTCGCGGTTGTTTTCGATCCATCGTTTCGACTTCACCCAGGCGTTAACAACCTTCTGGGTGATGCCGGGGAATTTGGCGATGAAACTCGTCCGCGTGTAGAGCATGAAAGGATAAGGAACTTTTGCGACGGTGGCGATTTTGTCTTCGCTGATAATCTGGCGAGCCAGGCCCCGGTTCAGGATGGATCTGGCGAACGGGTGCCAGGGAATCGCGGCGTCGATGGTGCCCGTGCCCATGGCCGCGCCGATGCGCGAGGAGCGCATGTAGCGCATCTCGAAGTCGCTTTCCTTCATGCCGATCTTGTCGATGTAGCGCAGCCAGGCGATGTGCGTGCCCGAGCCCTTCTGAATGGCGATCTTCTTGCCCTTGAGGTCGGCCATCGACTTCGAGGTTTTGTCGCCTGTTTTCACCATGACGACGGCGAGAAAGCCCGTGTTGTTCACGGCGACGGTCTTCATGTTCCAGCCTTTTGATGCCCACTGAACGAGGCGGCCGTTCGACGTCGTGCCGAAGTCGAGGCTTCCGCCGTAGACCGACGAGAGCGCCATGGCGCCGGATTTGAGGGGCTTGCCCGTGGCGTTGATGCCCTCGGCCTTGAGGAAGCCTTTCTGAAGCGCCACGAGGGGCACGATGGCGGTCGCGCTCTCCGAGTAGGCGAATCGTACGGTCTTGACGACCGCGCGCTCGGCGCGGAGGGGCTTGTACTTCACCTTCCTGCGCTTCTTCTTGGCCGCGTCCGCGCCCATGGGCAGGACCAGGGTGGCCGCCATCAGGATCACGAGGCCAAACATCAGCCATTTCCATGTTTTCTTCATCGAATTACTCCCTTTCAAGGTGAGCCCTTGGCGGCTCAGTTGTGAAGAGTCTCATTCTGGCTCTCGATGAGGCTGGCCAGGTTGCGTTCGATTTCCACAAACTCGGGCGCGAGGATATCGCGGGGCCTCGGGAGATCGACCTTGATCTCCGCGGTGATGCGGCCCGGCCGCGCGCTCATCACGATTACCCGGTCGGCGAGAAACGTCGCCTCGCGCACATCGTGGGTGATGAACAAGACGGTTTTCTTCGTCTGCTCCCATACGTCCACGAGCACCTGCTGTAGATTGGCGCGCGTCTGGGCGTCGAGGGCGCCGAAGGGCTCGTCCATCAGCAAAAGCTCGGGGTCGAGCGCGAGGGCGCGGGCGATGGCCACCCGCTGGCGCATTCCGCCCGAGAGGCGGTTGGGGAACGTATGCTCGAATCCCTGGAGCGACATCATCTCGATGTAGTGGTCCACGATGCCGTTGTGCTTGTCCTCCGGAATTTTTTTCTGCTTCACGCCGTAGAGAATGTTTTCCCGCACCGAGAGCCAGGGGAATAGCGCGAAATCCTGAAACACCACCCCCCGGTTCAGGCCGGGTTCGGAGAGGGGTTGGCCGTCCAGGAAAATCTCTCCCCCGGTTTTGGGGTAGAGGCCCGCCATGATCATCAACATGGTGGATTTTCCGCAACCGCTCGGGCCGATGACGCAGACGAACTCGCCGTCGGTGACCTCAAGGGACACGTTCTCGATGGCTTGGACATGGCGCGAGTGGCCGAAGCCCTCGTTGACCACGAATGTTTTTTGAAGGCTGTTGATGACCAGTTTCGCTGAGACGCTATTGGGGCCGATGACGAGACACCTCCGCACGCTGTGTGGCGCAAGGAATGATAAAATTTCAGGAAACGCCATGATTATAAACTTTTGAGACGTATTCCGCAATTTTGGGTTTGGGGATCAAATGCCTGTATCATGAGGGATACGGCGAGGCGGCGAAAAAAAACGCGGCCCGCCGAGGGGCCGCGTTTTTTCGTCGGTAAGGCGGTTTAATCTAGCGGAGGCTGTTTTCCGCCCGGCGCGGGGGGTCGTTCGCTGGGCGCGGCTCAACCGGCTCGTTGTTCTTGAATTCGGGGGAGAGATCGGCGTTGATCTGGGCCCATTCGGGATCGTCGTCCTCGGTCTCAAGAATCGCGTCGATGGGGCATTCCGGCAGGCACACGCCGCAGTCGATGCACTCCTCGGGATCGATGACCAGGAACTCTTTATCCTGGTATTCGCCGGGGTGCATGCAATCCACCGGGCAGACGGTTACACAGGTAGCGTAGCGTTCTCCAAGGCATTTTTCACCGATGACAAACGTCATATGACAAAACCTCCTTCGATAGAATTACTCTGTTCCCCGGCCCAGTGAAAAAACGGCCGGTGGGAAAGTAAATGAACATTGAATTTAGCCGGAAAATAGTCCGAATCCCGAAAGCCACGGAGAATGTAACAGACCGTCTCCGGCCAAATCAAGTGGATATCCGCTTCGGAGGCGGAATTTCGGGGAGGTTCTTCGAGACGTACAAAGATACTAAAAACAATATCTTAGAACTTTCTTACCGCCCCGGCGGGCCTAGCCCTCGAGATTCGCCAGCCGCGCCGGGTTGCGCCGCGCCATCTGGCCGATCTCATCCGTGCCGATTCCAACCTGGAGCAGCGTGGCGATAAACATGCGGAGCATCTCGGGCGGCGGCGGGTTGAAGTCCATCTGCGCGTCGGTGGTCAGGATGCAGCGCTCGGAGCCGAGGAGGCGAATCGCCTCGGCGATCCTCTGGGGCCGGAGGCTCTGCCAGAGCGGGAACATGCCCAGGGCGCAGTGCTCAACGTAGTAGCCGAGCCCGGCCACCTCGAGCATTTCCTCATCCGAAGCCATCACCGCCTTGTTGAGTGGATGGGTAAAGACGAATTTCTCAAGACCCATTTCCTTGGCTCGCCGGGCGAGGGCGACGCCCTCACCGGCCGAGAGGTGCCCGGTCGAGAAGATGATATCGGCGTCCCGGGCGATTTCCATGATGGCGTCGATCTCGGAGCGGATGCCTCCATCCGCGCCGTGGACCCCCAGCTCCGCCCCCGGAGGTGGATGTTTAATGGCGGCGGCGATGCGCGGCGCATAGGCGCCCACCCGGATATCGTTAGCCGCCGAGAAGGTGGGCATCCAGATGCACCGAGCACCGAGCTTGACCGCGCTCTCGGCCGCGAAAGGGCAAAACCCGCCCACGTTGTTGTTGAGCGTGATGGCGCCCAGAGCCGTGACGCCCGGAAACAGGTCGTTCAGCAGCCGCGCCTGGCCCATCGTGGGCCAGAGGTGGCTCTTCATCATAAAACCGCGCATGCCCGCGTCGCGGGCCGCCCGCGCCCATTCGTGGTCGAGGACGCGGCCCGGCTCCTCGAGCCGAAGTTGGGGGTGGATGTGGGCGTGAAGGTCTATCGATCCTTCGAGCAGGTCGTCGGCGAGCGTGCGCAACGCTTAGTCGTCCAGCCCCGCGAGGCGCGCCGGATTTCTCTTGACCATCCACTCGATGTCGCCCTTGTCCACGCCGAGTTGAAGCATGGTGGCGATGAACATCCGGAGCATTTCCGGAGCCGTCGGATTGAAGTCGTTCTGGGCGTCGGTGGACATGATGCAGCGGTTCGCCCCGATGGCCTTGGCGGCGGCGACGATGGCTTTAGGGTCGAGGCCCTGCCACATCGGGAAGGCCGAAATCCAGGTGAACTCGATGATGTAGCCCAGGTCCGCGACTTCCTTGAGCTGCGCCTCGGTCGCCTCGACGATGTTGATGATCGGGTGGGTGAAGATGAATTTCTTGAGGCCCACCTCGTGGGCCTTGCGCGCGAGGGCGAGGCTCTCAACCGCCGATATATGGCCGGTGGCGATGGCGACATCGGCGTCGCGGGCGAGCTCAAGGATCGAGACCACCTCGGGCAGAATTTCCCGGTTCGCGTCCCAGACCTCCATGCCGTCTCCGGGCGGGGAGTTTGTGAAATTTTGCTTAATGCGCCGTGAATAGGACTCGACCTTGATGTCGTTCGCCGCCGAGAAGGTGGGCATCCAGATGATCTTCACGCCCAGCTTGATGGCGCTCTCGACCGTGAAGGGGCAAAAGCCGCCGACGTGGCCGTTCAGGACGATGCAGCCCAGAACATCGAGCCCCGGGAAGGTTTCGTTGAGGATTCGCGCCTGTCCGATTGTGGGCCAGTAATGGCTCTTCATGGCGAAGCCCCGCATGCCCACGTCGCGGGCGGCCCGGGCCCACTCGTGGTCGAGAAGGCGGCCCGACTCGCCGAGCGAGGTCTGGGGATAGATATGGGCGTGGAGATCGATTGAGCCATCGAGCAAATCGTCGGCAAGAGTGCGCATGGATACAGGCCTCCGGATGAATTTTTACGAAAATGAATTTTGCCGGAACGCCGGTATCATGCGCGATGGCTGTAGCCGGGGCAAGGAGACCGGGGCAAGACGGCGCTCCATTTGATGGCGCCATTTGATGACGGCAACTGGCGGTTTTGAGGAGGCAATTTTCTGGAGGACCAGGAGGTTATTCTCTTGAGAGCTAGGAGGCGATTCTGAGGAAAGGCCGTCCCGCCTTATTGAGCTCGGGCGGCTCGTCTTTTTTGACGAGGCGGATGACCTGGCAGGGCACGCAGCGGTAGAGCCTGTATTTGCCCGAAATGCCTCAGAACTCAAGCGGCCCCTTGCAGGGCCGGCAGGGTTCCAGCTTCCCATCGCCTTCCATGGCGCTTTCCTTCTGTCCAGGAGATCTCTGCCCGAGGTATCTGCGGCTCATGGGCCGGGATTGGCCCCTCTGCCTTCCTTATCGGCGGGTAGGGGCCCCCGGCTTGATGTAAAGATCGCCCAAATCCCATGCCCAGGCTCCAATATTCACTCGCGCGGTGCTATTCTGTGCGGGTCGATTCCCTACCATCTTTTTCAGAACTGTGAGGGCGAGGCCCATGTCCGTGTTCGAATCCGATTCCCGAATCATCGGCGCCCCGGTGCGAGAGCTCGACACGCCCGCCCTGCTGATCGACCTCGACGCGATGGAGCGAAACCTCGCCCTCATGGCCGAGCGCCTCGCGGGGAAGGGCCTGAAGCTCCGGGCCCACTCGAAAACCCACAAAAGCCCCCTCCTCGCCCGCAAGCAGATTGCACTGGGCGCGATTGGCGTTTGCTGCCAGAAGGTGAGCGAGGCCGAGGTCATGGTGGCCGGCGGGGTGGAGGACATCCTCGTATCGAGCGAGGTGGTCTCGCCCCCCAAGTTGCGCCGGTTGATGGCCCTCGCCCGGCACGCCCGGATTATGGTCGTCGTGGACGATCCCCGGGGGGCCGAGCTTCTCTCCGAGGCCGCCCAGGAGGCGCACCTCAAAATTGGGGTCCTCGTGGATGTGGACGTGGGTCAGGGCCGCTGCGGCGTCCCCCCCGGCGCCCCCGCCGCCGAGG
>JAPYQX010000467.1 GCA_029937135.1 Nitrospinota bacterium | reverse complement strand
CTCATCCAGACCGCCGTCATCGAGGACCTGGGGATCACCCGGGCCGACACGGGGTGGATCAACTCCTGGATGTTCTGGGGCTTTGCGCTCGGGGGGGTGCTCCACGGGCGGGTAGCCGAGCGGATCGGCTACCGGGTGGTCCTCCTCTACGGGGCCGCCGGTATTGGGGTTTTTAATTTCATCGCGAGCCACGCCGAGTCTGCGCAGGGGCTTCTCGTTCCCTGGGCGCTGGCCGGATTTTTCGGGGCCGCCACCTGGGCCCCCGGCCTCGGACTCATCGCCCAGTGGTGGTCGCGCCGGGAGCGAGGCAGGGCGGTCGGGCTCGCCAGCGCCTCGGCGGGATTGGCCATGGTCGCGGTCTGGTTGGTGGCGCCCTGGGTGGCGGCGGAGTACGGCTGGCGCGCGGCGATGCGCTGGCCGCCGATGCTGGTCTCGCTGATGGGGGTGGCGATCTATCTCATCGCGCGCGACCGGCCCGGCCAGGTGGGGCTGCCCGAGTACGCCGAGTCCGAGGCCGTTTCGAGAGAGGCTGAGGCTGCCTCGGAGGAAGTGGCTTCAACGGATTCGGAAAGCGGCCTCGCCGCCTACGTCCACGTCATGACGAACTGGCGTTTTGTCCTCGCCTGCCACCTCCGGGGGCTGGATGTTCTCGTCCGCTACGGGGTCGTTTCGTGGGCGCCGGTTTACTACGCCCAGGCGGGCGGCTTCGGTTTAAAGGAAATGTCGCTCATAACGGTGGCCTATCCGGCCGGAATCATGCTCGGGCCCCTGATGGGAGGCTACATCTCGGACCGCTTTTTCGGGAGCAACCGCTCGCGGGTGATCATGATGGCCGCCCTCCTGAGCGGGGCCGCCATCGCCGCCATCGCGCTGAGCCCGGCGGACAACGCCCCCCTCGCCTCGGGGCTGCTCTTCCTCACCGGGTTCACCCTGAACATGGCCCCGCTGCCCGCGCTGGCGATTGATCTCGTCGGTCGCCGCCTCGCCGGAACCGGAACCGGGCTCTTGAGCGTTCACGGTTATATTTACGGGGCGATGCAGGCCTGGCTCTTCGGCTGGCTGTCGATGGCCGCCTCGGGCGGTTGGGTCTGGGTGTTCGGCGCGATGGCCGCCGCGCGGCTCGTCAGCGCCGCCGCCGTCTGGTGGGTGAGGGATTGAGGATACTTATTTTCTGGAAATAAGAGGTATTTAATCAGTTGGTTGAAAGGCATATTTCATATAATTTCAAGGCCGATTCTCCGCCAGTCGAATCAAAAGCCCCACTCCCTCGCCCGCGCGGCGTGTGCGCGGCAAGCTGCCGGATCAAAGCCGCTTTCTGAGGTGGTACATTTTCACAATCGTTTTCAAATACGAGACCCCGAAAGCGAAGAGCTTGGTGTTGGATCTGCCCGAATGCCGCGCGCTGTATTGAAAAGGAATTTCCTCGACCTTGAAGCCCATGGCCATCGCCCGGAGGAGGATTTCCTGAAGAATATCGAAATTCGTTCCCGCCGGTTTTATCCGCTCCAGCAATTCTTTCCGGTAGATGCGGTATCCGCTGCTTAAATCCCGCACGGGAATGGCGAATATCCACCCGAACGTAATATTCAAAATCCGGCTGAGCAGCCACCTGAAAGCCGGCATGTCCGCGCTCCCTCCGGAGACGTAGCGGGAGGCGATCACCATATCCGAACGGGCCGCGGCCCGGGTGAGAATAAGCTTGCCGCGCCCGTTCTTGAATCCCGTCCGAAGGGCCCCACCGTATCCTTTTTCTGACCTGCCCCCGATAGTGATACCACTCCTTATGTTACCCCAGAAGCCAA
>JAPYQX010000097.1 GCA_029937135.1 Nitrospinota bacterium | reverse complement strand
ACGGAGGGAAGCTGGTCCACGTCCCCGACGATAATGAGTGAGGCCGTATCGGGGGTTGCCCGCAATAGATGAGCCATCAGATGAATATCCATCATGGAGGTTTCATCGATAATCACGGCGTCGGCCGTTAGCGGATTCGAGGCGTCGCGCAGGAACCCCCCCGAAGTCCAGCTGAATTCCAGTAACCTGTGGATCGTTCTGGCCTCATGTTTAGTCACCTCCGAGAGGCGCTTTGCGGCGCGGCCGGTCGGGGCGCCGAGGACGACCTGCAGGCCGAGTTGGCGGTAAACCCGGGTGACGGCCTCGATGATCGTCGTTTTGCCGGTGCCCGGCCCCCCCGTCACGATAAGCACTTTCTCGGTGAGCGCCCCTTCGATGGCACGGCTCTGATCCTCCGTCGCCATCCCCCCCTCCAGGGCGCGCCGGGAAACCGACGCCAGTTTTTCACGAAGGGTTTGGCCCACGGCCCCTTTTCCCCGCAAGGCGGCCTCAAGGCGGGCCTCATCCCGGACGGCGCCCATTAGCGCGGAAAGCCTGCGGGCAACCTCGGTCTCGGCCGCGTAATAGGGTTGGGCGTATACCGCGCTTTGGCTGGTTTTTTCCACGCCATGTGAAGACCCAATATTCTCGATGATTACGCCCCCGATCTTGTGGAGTGTTTCAACGGCATTCGCGACCTGCTCGCGAGACACCTCGAGGATGTCGGCAGCCCGTTCAAGAAGCTCTCCATAAGGAACAAATACATGCCCGTCGGTCTCACCGAGTTGGTTGAGTACATAAACCGCTCCCGCGGCGCACCGGCTGGGAGAGTCGAACGGCATTCCGAGTTTTTGGGCAATCCGGTCCGCCGTACGGAACCCGACGCCGTAAATATCGGTTGCGAGGCGGTATGGGTCTTCCCGGAGAATCTGGATCGCCGCCGAAGCGTAGGCGCGATAGATTTTCGCGGCCATATGAAGGGGAACGTCGTGTTCCTGGAGGAAAAGCATTACCTCCTTGATCTCGCTCTGGCTCTTCCAGCTTTCAACGAGGCCGACGAGTTTTTTCTCTCCCAACCCATGAATTTCCAAAAGGCGGCGCGGCTCGTTATCGATGATGTCGAGAGAATCTTCGCCAAATTTGGAAACGATGCGTTTCGCAAGAGCGGGGCCAATGTTCTTGACCGTGCCCGAGGCCAGGAATTTTTCGATCCCCTCCGCCGTGGTGGGGATGATGGGCTTGGATATGGCGGCATGAAACTGCCTTCCGAAACGGGGGTGTTCTTTCCATTCTCCCTCGAATTCGACCCGCTCGCCTTCGTTGATGCTGCTCAGATGACCCACAACCGCGATTGCCGGAAAATCGCCGTCCGGCTGGACGACAAGGACGGTGTAGCCCGTGTCCTCCGCCCGAAACCGAATCCGGTCAACCGTACCGACGAGCGTTCCCCCGGTGTCGGGGAATAAGCCGGTTTGGGGTCTCGTTTTCATGCGGGTGCGATGGGAATGAGTTTTAGATTGCTTTGGAGGTTGCCGGGTCATTCGGGATTTTGTGCCCCGTGTTTTTTAGCTTCATCCCAAAGGCGGTCCAGCTCTTCGAGCGGGACATCCTCCGGGCTGAGGCCGCGGGCGTGAAGTTGCGATTCTATCCGGTGAAATCGGGAGATAAAGCGGTCGATGGAGGAGCGGGCCGAGGACTCGGCGCTGATTCCGAGTTTGCGCGAGTAGTTGACCGCCGCGAATAGAAAATCACCCATTTCCGCCTCGATGGCGGTTTGATCGCCGCCCTCCACGGCCGCCTTGAGCTCGCGCCACTCCTCTTCGATTTTTTGGGCGGCTCCTGCCGAGTCAGGCCAGTCGAACCCGACGCGGGCGGCTTTATTTTGGAGGCGCTCGGAGCGTTGAAGGGCCGGCATCGCCGCCGGAACACCGTCGAGAATCGATGGGACCCCGTTGCTTTCGCCTTTATCTGAGCGAACCTTTCGCTTGGAAACTTCCCAGTTCTTGAGAACTTCCCTGGTGGTGTGGGCCATTTCATCACCGAAAACATGGGGATGCCGCTCAATCATTTTATCGGCCAATTTCCCGGCAACCTCGAAGACATCGAAAAGCCCTTTTTCTTCCGCGAGCTGGCAATGGAAAATCACCTGAAGGAGCAAATCGCCCAGTTCCTCGCACAGTTTTTCCGCATCCCCCGAGTCTATCGCCTCGAGGACTTCGTAGGCTTCTTCGATGATGTAGGGTTTGAGGGTGTTGTGGTCCTGTTCCCGATCCCAGGGGCATCCATCCGGCCCCCTGAGCCGAGCCATGACCTCTAGCGCCCTGTTAAATCCATTTCTATCCGCACTCATGAAGATTCTCATCATAAAGGCAGGAAATTGGGCATTGAATAGCGGCCCAAATCTACACCCCGGAGGGCGGCCTGTCACGCCTGGAATTCAAACTTATATCACGGATAATTGCTTGAACCACAAAATATAGTGGTGTATGCCTTGACATCACCACCACATTCAGGGATTATCGCTTTCACGCCCCATGGAGTATTTCGATGGATTCCGCAAGCCGGATACGGGTTTTGCCCGAGAATTTGGCGAACAAAATAGCCGCGGGTGAGGTGGTCCAGCGTCCGGCGTCCGCCTTGAAGGAATTGGTCGAAAACAGCCTGGATGCCGGGGCCCGCTCCATTTTGGTGGACCTCGAGTCGGGTGGCGCCAGAAGAATCCGGGTGCGCGACGATGGGGAGGGAATGGGCCGCGATGACGCATTGCTGGCCTTCGAGCGTCACGCCACGAGCAAAATTTCCTCCGAAAAAGACCTGCACGCCGTCGTGACCCTGGGGTTCAGGGGCGAGGCTCTTCCCAGCATCGCGGCGGTGAGCAAGGTGGTCCTCACCACGCGCCGGCGCGGCGAGCCGCTTGGAAGCGAGGTGCGAATCGAGGGAGGACGGGTAATCCGCGTCGTCGAGATGGGCGCGCCCGAGGGCACCGAAATCGACATTCGCTCGCTTTTTTTTAATGTACCCGCGCGCCGGAAATTCCTTAAAACAAAGAATACGGAGTTTTCCCGTTGCATCGAAGTCGTCAGCCGCGCGGCGATGGCTCATCCCGGGACGGAATTTGTTCTCCGTCACGGGGACCGCACCGTTCTCGATTTGAAGCCGACTCAAAAACGGCTGGAGAGGGCGGCGGAGCTTCTCGGGAAGGATTCACTTCCTCATCTGATAGAAATGCCCGAAGCCGAGCGCGACGGTATCCGCCTCGGCGGATGGGCCGGCGCACCGACGCTTACCCGGTCCAACCGCGACAGCCAGTACTTTTTCGTGAACGGGAGACCGGTTCGGGATCGCCTTCTCGTTCACGCGATTTCACAAGCCTACCGGAGTTTTTTGCCGGGCGGGCGGCATCCGGTATTTGCCCTATTCCTTGATATTCCTCACGAGGAGGTGGACGTTAACGTTCATCCAGCAAAGGAAGAGGTCCGGTTCCGGCGCGGAGGCGCCGTGCACGATTTTGTCTACGAATCGGTCATGTCCAGGCTGGGTTCGCCTTCCCGGCGTCCCCGCTTGATTCTGCACAAACCCAATGGACCGGAAACTCCCATGCCCCCTCCCGGCGCTTCGAGGGCCGGTGGGTTTGGAGGGCCGGGTCAAGGGCTGGGTAGAGGCCCGGCTCTGCTGAGAGGGGGAGGGTATATCCCGCGAATGGATGGCGGCACGGAAACCCGGGTTCAGGCGGCCGGCCCGCTGCCGGTGGTGGCGGCCGGTATTCAGCCCCTTGACGCTGAGATAGAGAATCTCCCCGTAAATGGAGAGGCGGCGGACCCCGCTATCAGACAGTTGCCGCACGGCTCGTTTCCGCTCGATAAGGTTCTTGTCCCGCCGGATCCCTCCTGTCCTATTCGGTTGAGCGAGTGCCGCTATATGGGACAGTGGGCGCAATGTTTTCTCTTGTTCGAGTCGGATCAGGGTCTTGTTTTCGTGGACCAGCATGCCGCCCACGAAAGGGTTCTCTACAACCGGTTTCGGGATCAATTCCGGACAGGTGTCGTGGAGCGGCAAGCGGCGCTGGTGCCCCAGACGATCACGCTCAGGCCCGAGGAGGCTTTGCGCCTCGATGAGCACGCCGAGACGCTTGAGCGCTCCGGATTCGAGCTTGAATCCGTCGGGGTGGGGGAGTATCTGGTTCGCGCCGTTCCCGCTCTCCTGGCCGACCGCGATCCGGCGGGCGCGGTTCGCCGCGTGGTGGAGGGACTGGCGGATCTGGACGAGCCGATGAGTTTTCCGGACCTTATCGACGGGATTATCGCGCGGATGAGCTGCAAGGGCGCCATAAAAGCAGCGCATTCCCTCCATCCCGAGGAGGTGGCCTCCCTGGTGGAGGAAATCGACAAAACGCCGGGGCGCTGGACCTGTCCGCACGGGCGGCCGATCATGCTCCTGATGACAGAGGGCCCCGTCCGCCGTAAATTTTTGAGGTAGCACGCGAACTGTACCCCTTCGCACGCCTCGGCAATCGCCGCCTTGACAATCGCATAAGAGCGGCGGAATATTCCGGGAGGCGGTCAAGTTCGCGGCTGGGCCGAATATCCCTTCCGTCTTGTAAGTGTTTGAAAGTAAACAACTTGAAGCCTTTGAACGTGAGGAATTTATAATCTTCGCCGCCTGTCCGGTGTTCCAGGATGGTTAACGAGTCCAGGGCGAGAGCCGGTGAATATCCCGCCGGGCCGGCCAAGGGCGTTGCTCCCGGATGTCCGCCCCTTTTTTAGAAATCAGAAATCAGAACCGGTTCTATCCTTTTTCCCTTTGCTGGAGAGCAGATCAAGAAATGTTAAGGACACCTGTAGAAGAAGCCCTAACATTTGACGATGTAATGCTCCTTCCCGCGCGGTCCGGTGTTTTGCCCAAGGACGCGATCTTTCAGATTGAGATGAGTAAGGGCCTGAATCTGAGTATTCCAATCTTCAGCGCGGCGATGGATACCGTGACCGATTCTCAACTGGCCATCGCGTTGGCCCAGGAGGGCGGGATCGGGGTCATTCATCGGAATTTATCTGTGGAGCGCCAGGCGGCTGAGGTGGACCGGGTGAAGCGCTCCGAAAGCGGGATGATCCACATGCCGATTACGATGAAGCCAACCCAGAATATCAAGGAAGCGCTCGGTGTGATGGAGTCCTACCATATATCGGGCATTCCGATCACCGAGGACGAAAAGCTCGTGGGAATCCTGACAAACCGAGATGTGCGCTTCGAGTCGAATCTGGATCGCCCGGTCTCGGATTTGATGACCCATACGAATCTCATCACGGTTTCCGAGGGCACAACGCTTGAAGAGAGCAAGGTGATGCTCCACAAGCACCGGATTGAAAAGCTTCTCGTTGTTGACGGGGATTTCATTCTCAAGGGGTTAATCACGCTCAAGGATATTGAAAAAGTCAGGCGGTATCCGAAATCGGCTAAAGACCCTTACGGGAGGCTCCAGGTCGCGGCGGCGGTCGGCGTTTCGGCCGACCGAAAGGACCGCGTAGCCGCCCTGATAGACGCGGGTGTGGATATGCTGGTCGTGGATAGCGCCCATGGCCACTCCGAACGGGTTCTGAGCGAGGTCGAGGCGATCAAGAAACAAGCTCCCGATACGATTCTAATGGCGGGGAATGTGGCCACGGCCGAGGGAACCAGCGACCTGATTTCGGCCGGCGCCGATATCGTCAAGGTCGGGGTGGGTCCCGGGTCCATTTGCACGACCCGCGTGGTGGCCGGCGTTGGGGTTCCGCAGCTGTCGGCGGTGGCGAATTGCGCGGCGGCGGCCGAGAAAAAAGGAAAAAAAATAGTTTCCGATGGCGGCATTAAATATTCCGGAGATATCGTGAAGGCCCTGGCTAGCGGCGCGCACGCCGTGATGATCGGCAGCCTCCTCGCGGGCGTCGAGGAGAGCCCCGGCGAGAAGGTCCTCTACCAGGGACGCACCTACAAGGTTTACCGGGGGATGGGTTCCGTGGGGGCGATGGGTTCGGGGATCAGCCGCGACCGTTATTTTCAGGACGGCAAGAACGGCCTCCAGAATGAGGATCATTTCAGCGAATCCAAGCTGGTTCCCGAAGGGGTCGAGGGGCGGGTTCCATACAAGGGCTCGCTCTCGGCAACGATTTTCCAGTTGATGGGTGGCGTGGCCGCCGGGATGGGTTACACCGGTTGCCGGACTATCGAGGAGTTGCGCAAAAACGCGAAATTCATCCGGATTACATCGGCGGGTCTGCGTGAGAGCCATGTTCACGATGTGTACATCACACGCGAGGCGCCGAATTATCAGCGTGATTAGAAATACTTTCCGCCCGCGCCACGGGAAGTTTGTTTCATGCCGGACCAGGGGCGGACGCCCAAGGCCGTTCGTCTTGAGCCGTCCGCCCGAAGACGCCCGAAGGTATGCCTGCGGGGAGCCCTTTTCAGGGTAGATAATCATGGCGAACGAACCCAGACAAACCGAGATAGATGATGCTGATGACTTATTTCTCGGGGATGATGACGAGGAAGAGGAATCAGGCGAACCCGCGGGAGCCGAACCCGGCGAAACCGAGCAGGACCAAGCTCCTTTTGAACCCTCCGAATCTTCGGTCGAGGAGGAGGAGGAGGAACCTCCCCCGGAGGCCGATGAGGATTACGGGGAAGATGAGGACGAGGCCCCGGCCAAGAAGCGTAAAAAGGGGGTTCCGGTTCTTCAGTATTACGCGATTCCGGCTGTTGGCGTAATTCTGATTATGGCGCTGGGCTGGACTTTCACGTTCATCGCCCGCCGCGGGCTGATCCCGACCGAGGAGCCGGCTAAAACCGCGAAGGTCGAGAAAAACGAAGACAAGGTTTTGCCGGAAAAGGAACCCCCCCCCAAAAACCCAAACGAGATCTCCGAACGGTGAGGCTCCCCAGGCAGGAAGAAAAGGAAGGGACAGTCAAGGGGAGGGAAGGTACATTTATAGCTAAAATTCCCGCCCCGCGGCCAGAACAGGAACCCGAGGAACGGGAAAGGGCAGGGGGGGGAGATAAGCAAGGAAGATGTTAGCGATCCGGAACCCGAGAGCGTTCCGGATCGGCCTCTTCGGAAGGCGCCGCCGCCTGTGGATACCGGGGAAACCCTGACGGTTCCGGTGAATCATCCGTTTTTTATCCCGCTTCGGAGAGGAAGCCGGGCGCGGAACGGCGGCAAGGCCAAAAAATTAGTTTTTTTGAATTTTTCACTGAATCTTCTGGTGTCGAGCAAGGCGGCCGCCTCGGAATTTAATTTGAAACGGGCGTTGATTCGCGAGGCGATCTACCTTCATTACAATCGCCTTTCGGCGAGCGATCTCGCCACCCCCGGCCGGCGTGATCGTGTACGCCGCAGACTGGTTGCCAAGCTCGACCGTGAAATTATCCAGGGGAAGGTCAGGGGGATTCTTTTCCAGGAATTCTATACACGCTGAGAGACATGCGCGAACAGCTTTTAATCATCGATTTCGGTTCCCAGTACACGCAGTTAATCGCCCGGCGGGTCAGAGAGCTGGGCGTGTATTGCGAAATTCACCCTTGCACCCATCCTTGGGAAGGTTTGCTCACCGATGAAACACGGGGCGTCATCCTCTCCGGAGGGCCGTCGAGCGTCCACGACGATGACGCCCCGACCATCGACGCGGGTTTTCTGAAAAAAGAAATTCCCGTTCTCGGAATCTGCTACGGCATGCAACTGATGACGCATCTGCTCGGCGGCCGCGTCGGAGCGGTGCACGAGCGGGAATACGGCAGGGCCGAGCTCATCGTAGATGAGCCCACCGGTATTTTCGAGGGCTTCCCGGGAGCCGAAACCGTGTGGATGAGTCATGGGGATTCGATCGAGGAGCCTCCCCCCGGATTTCGGCCCCTGGCGCACTCAAACGGCTCGCCGGTCGCGGCGATGGCGTCCGCGAACGGCCGTCTCTGGGGCATCCAGTTTCATCCGGAAGTCGTCCATACCCCCCGCGGAAAGGAAATTCTCAAAAATTTCATTTTCGGCGTTTGCGGGTTTTCGGGGGACTGGACGATGCGCTCCTTCGTCGAGGAATCGGTGGAGCGCATCCGCGAAAAAGTGGGCGATGAGAAGGTTATCTGCGGGCTTTCGGGGGGCGTGGACTCATCGGTGACGGCCATGCTCGTTCACCGCGCCATCGGGGACCGCCTGACATGCGTATTCGTCGATAACGGTCTGCTCCGAAAGGGGGAGGCCGAGGAAGTCATCCAGACATTCGGCCAGCGCCTGGAGGTCAATCTGCATCCCGTCGATGCGAGCGGGCGTTTCCTGGGCGCCCTTGAGGGCGTGACCGACCCGGAGGTGAAGCGCAAGCGGATCGGAGAAACCTTCATCCGCGTATTCGAGCAGGAATCCAAGAAACTGGGCCGGTTTAAATTTCTGGCGCAGGGCACTCTTTATCCGGATGTGATCGAGAGCGTGTCCTTCAAGGGACCCTCCGCCACGATCAAGAGCCATCACAATGTCGGCGGACTGCCGGAACATATGGACTTCGAGTTGCTCGAGCCGCTGCGCGAGCTTTTCAAGGACGAGGTCCGCGCCGCGGGCGAGGAGATGGAGATGCCCCATGATATACTCTGGCGGCACCCTTTCCCCGGGCCGGGGCTGGCCGTTCGTATTTTGGGCGAGGTAACGGAGGCGCGCGCCGATACGCTCCGGGAAGCGGACGCGATTTTTATCG
The DNA here is from genome assembly GCA_029937135.1 of Nitrospinota bacterium. Taxonomy (GTDB): domain Bacteria; phylum UBA8248; class UBA8248; order UBA8248; family UBA8248; genus UBA8248. Next base: position 562 of record JAPYQX010000097.1, on the reverse strand, counting down.
AAATCCTCCGGGAAATGGGCTGGTACGAAAAGGTCTGGCAGGCGTTCGCCGTCCTTCTCCCGGTTAAGACCGTGGGGGTGATGGGCGATTCGCGGACCTATGAAAACGCCCTGGCGCTTCGGGCCGTGACCAGCCAGGACGGGATGACAGCCGACTGGGCCCGGCTTCCGCACGATTTGCTCGACGCCGCGGGCCGGCGAATTATCAACGAGGTTCGCGGCGTGAACCGCGTCGTATACGATATCTCCTCAAAACCGCCCGGCACCATTGAGTGGGAGTAGGCGATGGCCGCCGAATTCGTACACCTTCATCTTCATACCCAGTACAGCCTCCTGGACGGAACGACCCGCATCAGTGATCTGATGACGCGGGTGAAGGAACTCGGTATGCCCGCGGTGGGGATAACCGATCACGGCAACATGTTCGGGGCCGTGAAGTTCCATCAGGCGGCGAGAAAGACAGGGGTCAAGCCCATTATCGGGTGTGAAGTATATGTGGCGCCCGGAAGCCGCCACGACCGGGGGAACGGCAGGGCCGGCGCGCGCTCGTGGCACATGGTCTG
>JAPYQX010000096.1 GCA_029937135.1 Nitrospinota bacterium | reverse complement strand
GGCTGATATCTGAAGAAGGCCATCCCCGAATTTGGCCCCGGAATCGCCGGAAACAGGGAGGTTTCCGGCCTTTTCCCGCATCGGGCCCTCGACCATCACCTCGACCACCGAACCTTCGAGCCCGCGGTGAAGCTCCTCCGATATTTCGCGCTGAAGCCGCTGAACGGCCTGAAAACGCTCGCTTTTCACCTCATCGGGCACCTGGCCGGCCATGCCGTCGGCCGGGGTCCCCGGCCTCGGGGAGTATTTAAAAAGATAGATATTGTCGTAGCGCGACGCTTTGAGAACCCGGAGGGTGTCCTCGAAATTGCCGTCCGTCTCCCCCGGAAACCCGATGATAATATCCGAGGTGATCGTACCGCCCGGCACCCTTTCGCGGTAGAGGGCCACCTTGCTCAAATATTCCTCGGCGGTGTAGCCGCGCTCCATCCTCCGGAGCACCTCGTCGCTGCCGGATTGGACAGGCAGATGAAGGTGCTCGCACACCTTTTCGCACTCGGCCATCGCGCCAATCATGTCCTCGCCGCAGTCCTGGGGGTTGGAGGTCATGAACCGAATCCTTTCGAGGCCCTCGACCTCGTCCAGCCGGCGGAGCAGCCCGCCGAACGTCGGCTCGCCCGCCGCCTTTTTTCCGTAGGAATTGACGTTCTGGCCCAGCAGGTTGATCTCCCGGAATCCCTCGCGGACGGCGGCCTCGGCCTCCTCGGCGATCAGCGTGCTGGGCTTGCTCCACTCGGGCCCGCGCGTATAGGGGACAACGCAAAACGAACAGAAATTATCGCAGCCGCGCGCGATGCTCACATAGGCGCTCAAGCCCCCGCCCCGGCGAATGGGTGCGAGTTCGGTGAAGTCGGGCTCGACCGCCTCGGTGTCGCAGACCCTTCCCGCCTCCATCCTCCGGAGCAGCTCGGGAAGTTTCGAGATATTCTGGGTCCCGAAAACGAGATCGACATCCCCGCATCTTTCGGCGATGCGCTCGCCATCGCGGGTGGCGAAGCAGCCGCAAACCCCGATTTTCAGGTCCGGATTTTTTTTCTTGAGCTTGCGAAGGCGGCCCAGCTGGCTGAACACCTTCTGCTCGGCGCGGTCGCGGATGGAGCAGGTGTTGAGAAGAATCAGGTCGGATTCCGCCGGGTCGTCGCAGGGCTCGTAACCCTCACCGGTCAGATAACCGGTGATCGTCTCCGTGTCGTAGCGGTTCATCTGGCAGCCGTAGGTGATTATGGTGAATCGCTTGCTCAATTTTCACGAACTCCCAACGCGCTCGTTCCGCGGGTGGTGGAGGGCGGACAACGGAGCCTACTTTATCATATCGACCCCGTATTTTCTTTAGGCTATCGTCCGGAGGCTTGGGCTATCGATTCGAAGCGCGGGACAGGAATATTTCGGCGGGACGGGGCAACGGGTTCGATAACGAATTTGTGGGAAATTCCCGTGATCGACCCCGATTGGGCCTTCACCCCCGACGGCCGGACCCATTTGGAGGAAAAACGGTGAGGGCGCTTTGTTTTCACGGGAGGCAGGAGGCCGGCATGGAAGGAGACTTCCTTCTCGCGGCCCGGCTTATCGGCGGGGCGGCGGCGCGGGCCGGGCTCTCGGCCCAGGTACGCACGGCGATGTGGCCCGCGCAGCCGGGAGGGGCCGACCGGGCGATGGTCCGCATCGACTCCACGCCGTTCCGCGATCTGAGCGTTCCCGGCGAATACGACCTCGAGGTGATCTGCGAGCCCTCGCTGGCGGTCATCCCCCCCATGGGGGGAGCCCTGCTCCCCGGAGGCGTCCTCCTCGTCAACGTCCCTGCTGCTCCGAAGACGCCTCCAGACGGCCCTCCCGTCTTCTCGACCGATCTCGGAGCGCTGGCCAACCAACACGGGGCTCCCCTCGCCTTCGCCCTCGCCGGGGCCGCATGGGCGGCGATGGCGGCCCTGGCCCCCGAGATGACGTTTCCACCCGAAAGCATCAAAGCCGGGAGCGTATCAGACGCCGGGGGCGAGCCCCCGGAGGAGGCCGCGAGAAAACTCCTCCGGGCGGGGTTCGAGCAGGGCGCGGCTCTTCTGGCCGGGTTCACCCCGGGCGCCACGGGCACCCCTAACGCCGGAGGCGAGCCTGCCGAAAACCACACCCGTTGACGCCGCCGCGCCGACGCGGCTAGGGTGTCCCCGAAAAACCACCCGCCCTTCACTACAATCCACGCCCGAACCTCCCGCTCGTTCAGGTCCGTCCAAAAGGACCCGGTCCGGAAAGACCTGGACCGGAAGAACCCGCGATGAAAGATCACAGCTTCTTAAAGAGGCGGGCCCGCCTGGGAATGGCCTGTCTGGGGCTGGCCTGCCTGGGTATGCTCGGGGGGCTGGCCGGCTGCGCCGCCGTCCGATCCGCTCTTTTTCCCGGCAACACTGTTTCCGCCGGATCTCGACCCACAGGGTCTCTTTCCGCCAACCCTGGCGAAGCCGCCCGGCCCGGCGCCCCATTCGAGGTGGGCCTCTGGGTTCAAGCCGAGGGAAGCAACCGGACCCTGGACAGTACAAAAAAGATCAAAGCCCTTGTGGCGCAGGCGCGCAAGTCGGGCGTCACCGATATCTACGCCCAGGTCTACCGGAGCGGGCGGGCCTGGTTTCCCACCCGCTTCGCCGACGACTCGCCCGCCCGGCGCGCGGGGGGCGATCCGCTGGCCTATCTCCTGAAACTCGCGGCGGGAGCCAACGGGAAGCGGGCGATCCGGGTGCACGCCTGGATCAACGCCTTCTCGCTGGCCAGGAACACGAAGGCGCTCATCATCTCGGACCTCGGCGAGGAGGCCGTCCTTCGCGATCAGTACGGCCGCTCCCTCCTCGAATATCCCCCGAGCGGGAAGCCCCCCTGGGCAAAGGGGTTCGGGCTCGGGACACCGGGGATATTCCTCGACCCGGCCCATCTGGGTGTCCGGCGGCGGCTCGTCATCATCACCTCCGAACTCCTCCTCCGGTATCCCGCCCTCGCGGGGATTCATCTCGACTTCATCCGCTACCCCTACGCCCTGCCCATATCGCCGGGTTCGCGCTTCTCCCCCCGCCTCGATTTCGGCTACGGGCGAGAGTCAACAGCCCGCTTCCGGCGGGAGACCGGCCGTAGGGCTCCGCTGGCCGGGGCATCGGTCTCCCGGCCCGACTACGAGGCCTGGGACACATGGCGCAGGAAGCAGGTGACCGAGGCCGTCCGGGAGGTTTTGGGCGCGATCCGGGCGATCCGGCCCGCCGCACGCCTCTCGGCCGCTCTTTTGCCCTGGCCCGAGCGGGCCTATTTGTCATCTTTTCAGGATTGGCGAAGCTGGCTGCGCGAGGGACTTCTCGACAAGGCGATTGTGATGAATTATTCGAGGGATATGACGCTTGCCTCCGAAATCAATCAGAGTGCGGCGGCCACAAGAATCACTTCAAAAAACCCTAGTAAACAATTGATAATAATTGGATTAGGAGTTTGGCTCTTCAATGAAAACCCCTCGGCCCTCTGGCGCCAGTGGCGCGACGCCCACCTCGCGGGAGTAAACGGCGTCGCCCTGTTTTCCTACGATCAGATGGTCGGAAAAACCGGCTTGTGGCACTTCCCGAGCCCTGAATCCCCGTCTTTACAAAGGATTCCATAAATTTCCGCTTGCATCCAGAGCCGAATCTGTATAATATTTTTCATGCAACACGTTCCGCCCTCCTGAATTTAGTGCCGCCTCTAGGGAAACCCATCAATATATTGTACCACTAACTGGGCAGGAGCCTTTTCCGCCCGATGGTGCCGCCTCATGCGGACCAGGAGAAGGGAGATTATGAACAAAGGGGATCTGATCAACGCCATCGCAACTGAAACGGAAATGAGCAAGTCGGGAGCCGAGGCAGTGCTGAATGCTTTCGTCTCCTCCGTGACCGGGGCTCTCAAGGGCGGCGATAAGGTGACGCTGACGGGCTTTGGCACCTTCAGCATCTCGAACCGCGCCGCGCGCATGGGCCGCAACCCCAAAACGGGCGAGCCGATTCAGATAAAAGCGTCCAAAGTGCCAAAATTCAAGGCGGGGGCCGGCCTTAAGGTTGCGGTGAAGTAATCTGTAGCGCTTCAGCCTCTCTCCGCCCACGCGCGGAGAGGAAAATCATCTGTTCAAGGCCATGAACGAAAACGGGGGGGCTTTCGGGCTCCCCCGTTTTTTTTGTCCCCCGGATCAATTTCAGTGCCACGCCAGGGCCTTGCCCCGCTTGGGTTTCGTATGACAACATTTAATTGAACCCCTCTTATGCTTTGGGGTATGATATTCAGGACTCAAAACTCCGGTATTTCGCACCTGAAAATCACCGCGAAGGACTAACCGAATGGCCGCTTCCGCGACCTCTCCCTCCGGCGCCGAATCCCCTCCCCTCGACAAAGGAACCATGGGACGGCGCGGAGCCATGGCCACCATAGCAATGGCGGCCGGGCTGGTGGTGAGCTACGGAACCGCCATCATCTACGGCGTGCGCTACCTGTTCGGCCGTCAAAAGCCCCCCCGGACGATTCAGGTCCTCTCGGCGGCCCTGGACGAGGTTCCCGACGGCGGAAGCCGCCTGGCGCAGGACCTTTCGGGACAAAAATTCCTTCTCGTGCGCTCGGGCGATAGCATCCGCGCCTTCTCCACGACCTGCACGCACCTGGGTTGTCAGGTCCACTGGAAGGCCAAGGAAAAGACGTTTTTCTGCCCCTGCCGCGACGGCGTTTTCGACGCCGACGGCAACCCCGTTTCCGGTCCTCCCCCGACCCCGCTGGCCCGCTACCCGGTCGAGGTGCGCGGCGCCAGCATCTTCGTATCGATGCCGGAGGCCTGAGCCGTGACCGACCGGATTCTCAACTGGGTAAGCGGATCAGCTGGACCCTGCGGCCTGTAATCTCAAAGAAACTCAAGAACTGGGAGGCCAAGCGCAAGGACATGCAGAACGTCTGCGTGGCCTGTCACAGCCCCGCCTTCACGAAAGCCTTCTACACCCAGTACGACAATGTGATTGACCTGTACAACGAGAAATTCGCCGTCCCGGCCCGGGACATCATGCTCGCGCTCAAGAAGGAGGGGAAAATCATCTCGGCGCCCTTCGACGACAAGATCGAGTGGACCTTCTTCGAGCTCTGGCACCACGAGGGCCGCCGCGCGCGCATGGGCGCCTCGATGCAGGGCCCCGACTACACCCAGTGGCACGGCTTCTACGAGGTGGCCAAGCATTTCTACTTCAAATTCATTCCCGAGGCCGAGGAGCTCTCGCCCTGCATCACCGCACGCTTCGTCAAGGGCAAGCACCACGAATGGCGCAAGGGGATGACCAAGGCGCAAATTCAACAGATGCTCGACTTTTATCAGACAAGATACGGGAAGTAGGGGAATGGGACCTGGGTGAACAAATACAGAAAAATCTAAAAGGTGTTTCGAGCGAGGTTAATCAGCCCCGGGCTTCTTTCACGGCGAGGCGGTGCGCGCGCAACACCGACTCGGTATAGCCGTTCGGCAGATCGAGCCCGCCGGAAACGATTTCGAGCGCCGCCCTGAATTCATCGCCGGCGGTATTGCCCGCCATCGGCGAATAATTCTCGTCATGGGCATTTTGTTCGTCAACAATCGCGGCCATCTCCCTAAAAGTATCTCCCACCTCTTTTTCGGTAACGATGTCCCACTCCAGCCAGTTGGCGATATGCTGGCTTGAGATTCGCAGGGTGGCCAGGTCTTCCATCAGATTGATTCCCTCCAGATTCGGAACCTTGGAGCAGCCGACGCCCTGACCGACCCAACGCGAAACATAGCCGAGAATGCCCTGGGCATTATTCCTGAGCTCCGCCTGAATTTCTTGAGGCGTCAACTCCCTGTCGAGCAATGGAATGGTTAAAATATCGTCGAGGCTGGCGCGGTCTCTATTGGCCAGCTCTTTTTGTCTTCCCTCGACATTCACATAATGATAATGCATGGCATGAATCGTCGCGGCGCTTGGAGACGGCACCCAGGCGGTGTTCGCCCCTGCTTGAGGGTGAGCAATCTTGGCGCCGTACATGGCCTTCAGATTATCCGGCATGACCCACATGCCCTTTCCTATCTGGGCATGACCGGGCAGGCCGCACTCGATTCCGATATCCACGTTCCAGTCTTCGTAGGCCAAAAGCCATCGTTGTTGCTTGATTTCCTCCTTGCGCAGCATGGCGCCCGCAAGCATGCTGGTATGGATTTCATCTCCGGTTCGATCCAGGAAACCCGTGTTGATGAATACGATGCGCTCCTCGGCCGCGCGTATGCACTCCTTGAGGTTCACGGTCGTTCTTCTTTCCTCGTCCATGATTCCTATTTTTATCGTGTTCTCGTCCAGACCCAGCGCCTTTTCGACATCGGCGAACAGCTCGACCGTCGCGGCGACTTCCTCGGGGCCATGGAGCTTGGGTTTCACGAAATAAATGCTGCCGGTCCGGCTGTTTACGAGTCGGCCATTTCTTTTGAGATCGTGAACGGCGGCCAGCGACGCGACCATCGCATCGAGGAAGCCCTCCGGTATCGGCTCGCCATCCTCCGTGAGCACGGCATCGATATATAAATGGATGCCCACATTGCGGTTCAACAACAAACTCCGGCCCGGCAACGTGAAAGTCCCGCCCTTTGGCGACGTATAGGTTCTATCGGGATTAAGCTCGCGGATCATTTCCTTGCCGTTTTTCGTGAAGGTTGCCTCGAGCGTTCCCTTCATAATCTTGTTCCAGTTACCGTAAGCAACCGCCTTATCGTCCGCGTCCACCGCCGAAACGGAATCCTCGAGGTCCTGTATGGTCGTGACGGCGGCCTCGAGCAGTATTCCCTTTACGCCGGCCGAATCGTATTTTCCGGCCGTCTCATCGTCCCGATCTATCTGAATCTCGATATGAATACCGTTGTTTTTCAGCAAAACACCGGTTAGCTCGCCGTCAACCTCATTGAAACCCGCGAATTGAGAACGATCGGCCAGATAAGTTTCATCCCCGTCGCCTATCACCGCGACCAGTTCCTTGTTCCCGTCCAGTTTGTATTGGGTCACCAGGGCATGAGACCCGCTTTCCAGCGCCGCGGCATCGTCGAGGAATTTTTTGGCGTAGGCGATTACCCGGGCGCCGCGCCGGGAATTGTAGCCGCCGGGTCCATCGCCCTTTTTCCCGGCGCCCCGGTCCTCTGAAATCAGGTCGTAGCCGTACAATGCATCGTAAAGACTCCCCCAACGCGCATTCGCCGCATTCGTCGCGAAGCGTTCAATCGTCAGGGGGACGACAAGCTGGGGACCCGCGATTTCCGCGAGTTCCCTGTCCACATTTTGCGTGTTCACCTTGAAATCAGGGCCTTCGGGAATCAGATAGCCAATTTCAATGAGGAAGGATTTATATTCTTCGTTGTCGATGGGTTCGCCGCTTCTCTCTTTATGCCAGGCATCGATTTCTTTTTGCAGGCGGTCCCGTTTTTCGAGCAACTTTCTGTTCCCGGGCTCGAGTTTATTTACGATTTCGCCAAGAGAACGCCAGAATGAATCCGGGTCAACACCTGTCCCCGGGGCGATTTCATCCCTGACCAGATCGAACAAAGGCCGTGCCACTTGCAGACCATCAACTCCAACGTAATCTGGATTCATGGCAACCCACTCTATTTTTATCCGAAGTGATGCGGCGGTACTTTCAATCTAGCAAAATCCGGCGCAATTTTCCTTGCTTAATTTGCCAGGATTTCAAGGATTATGAGCGATTTCCAGGGGCCGAACATCCTGCCGGGGTGATTGTAGAGCCCGCCTCCAATCGGGGCGGTTCTACTCGGCCGCGCCGGTCATCGGGCCCTCCCCGGCCCAGGCCTCCCGGTCCGAGAGAAGGTCCACCGAGTCGCGGATGAAATCCTCGAAATCCGAAACCCCCTCGGCCGAATCGAGGATGAGCTGGCGGGTGCGGGCGACGTTCTCGTCGCTGAATGGGAGCTTGAGCTTTCGGAGGATAATCCGGGTCCGCCCGTCGAGGTACATGTAGTCGATGTCGTCCACATCGCCGTAAAAACGCTCGGCGGCGTCGCGGGTGGCGGCAATCTCCCCGGCCTCGCGGCCGTAGAGGGCGGCGATCCCCGCCTCGAACTCGGCGATAAGCTCCGGAGCGGTGGAAATCCTCGCCTGACGGACAATACGGGGGACGCTCCGCTCCGAGGCCGAGATGGCGTAGTCCACCGCGATTTCGACCAGGGTGTGCGCCAGGTAATGGGCGTCGGACTCCCCAAGGGGAGTGCCCATCTCCGAGGCGAAGTCCGAGAGGAGCGGGACCAGGCCGGTCCCCCGCCGGTAGGTGTAGCCCTCCTTCTCGGCGGGGGAGAGACTCCTGTCCGGTTTTCCGGCGGCGCCGTAGTGGCAAAAATTGTCGATGACGAGATGGCACTTCACCCAGATAAGTTTGGGGTAGCGCTCGAGCGCCCCGGGCGGGGGCGCGAAGCGGTGGGTTTCGCGGGAGCGGAAACCCTCGGCCAGCGGCAAATGGTCGGGCGCGATGTTGTAGAGGTAGAGGTCGCGCTCGCCGGGCGGGGGCTCGGGGCCGTGGCCGAGAAGCGTCCTGAGAATGAGGGTGTGACAGTTGGTCAGCAAGGCGCGGCCCCGGGATGGATGAAACCGTGGATAAAATCGCGGAGGAAATTCCGATAATTATACTGGAGCTTTTTTATAGAAGGCGGACGGCGGAGTCAAATTCCCCCGCGGATGCTCCACACCGGGCGCTCCACACCGGGTGCTCGACGCCGGAGGAGTCCGACCCGGAGAAGCCGCCTCGGGGAACTGGCTACGGGACTACTTCGCTCCGGGACTACCCCCTCCGGAGGAGTCCGCGAGGAAGTAGCGATCCTCCTCACGGCGGGCCCTGCCCTCCTCGATGAGTTTTTCGAGGTGGCCGGCGATCATGGTGGCGCCGATCCGGATGGTCTCCTCCTTCATCCCCCGGTAGATGCGCCCGGCCATCCCCTCGGGGGTGTCGAGACCATCGCCGAGCGCCTTTAACACCTGCTCCTCGCGCCGGACGCGGTGCGCGAGCAGGGCCGTTATCCGGCCCACGGGGTCGGCGACCGGAGGGCCGTGGCCCGGATAGATTACCCTCGGCTCCAGATCGCGCACCCGCTCAAGCGAGGCAAGATAAGCGCTCAGGCTTCCCAGCGGCGGACCCACCCAGGTCGATGTCGTCATCAGCACGACATCGCCCCCGAAGAGTATCCCCCGCTCCCGCCACCAAAAGGCGAGATGGCCGGGCGAGTGGCCGGGGGTGAGC
>JAPYQX010000095.1:4539-9354 GCA_029937135.1 Nitrospinota bacterium | reverse complement strand
CGTCTCCGATGATCCTTAGATCCCAGGCAGGATGGGCGGCAACGACGCGGGCGAAGGCGCCGACCAAACAGGCCAACCGCTTCTGCACCCCATCGAGCCGGCCGATTGCCAGCAAGGTGAAGCGGCTTCGAGAGTTCGGACGAGCGGGCCAGGCCCGCGACTCGGCCGGCGGCACCGGATTGGGAATGACATGGATTCGACCGCGCAAGCTTGCAGGGTAACCGGCGGAGAAGCCCGGCATCTGCACAACAATGCGGTCGGCCAGATGCATCATGCCGAAGCTCAGCCAACGCTGAACCCGGCCATAGCGCAGGTGATACATCGCCGGCGCGTTACGTTCGGCCGCCACCAGGCGCACCCCCGCCAAACCGGCGGCAGCGTAAACTGTCTTGTCGCCACTCATGACGAAGCCCACCAGGACGCGAGTCCCATCGTGGCGCAACACGCCGGCAAGAGCGCGTGCGCGACGCGACTTGTCGGCAAGGCCCGGGCGGAAGCCCAAGCGGCGCCAGGTCACGGCGGAATCCAGCGGATAGAAGGTGCGCGCGTCCTGCTCGTCCCACGTTATCACGCTAATGGCGAAACCCCGCGTCGTCAAGGCGTTGGCCAACAAGCAGACCATGCGCTCAGCCCCACCTCCGGGAGTGCCGAGATGGTGGAAATAGAGTGCGACCGGCCAACGTGACGCCGGTGGTATTTTTGTCCGATTGGTCATGGCAGAGAAACCTATGGTCAACGCCCTTCTTCGCCATTCGATGTTATGAGCGCATCTTACCCTTATTCCGAAATTGCCCGAATGGCAGAACGCCCCAGGACAGCTGTCCTGCCTCCCTCTTTTCGTCACCGATAGCAGGTCTGCTCATAGATCTCAATGTGCTTGCAGGCTTGAGGTACACTTAGTCCTTGAAAAAGAAACACTTCTGCTTCTCTCAGCTTGCAGATAATCTACTTGGGTGTGCATGGCGAATTCCTAATCAAGCGGCGATCGGAGTCTGAAACAGACCTCGGCAATATGACAGCCATACAGAATTCCTCAATTTTGCCAGAGTAGGTGGTCCCTTCCCGGCGGCTTCATCGGGTGTTCTCAGGTTCAATGCCTGATGAACCCGGTAGGCGTTGTAGTAATCCTGAAATTCCCCCAGCTTCTCTTCCAGATCGCGCTCGTTCCAGAAAAGAGTCTGGTCCATGTATTCCCGCCGGATCGTACCCACGAGGCGCTCGGTAAGGGGGTGGGATACCGGCACATGGGGAACAGTTTTAATTTCATCAATTTCCCGAATCCGCAAATTGGCTCTCCACTGGTGATAGCGGAACAAGGGATCGTGATCAGAGCTGAGATAGCGTGGCACGCCTTTCCCGATCGCGGCCTGATTGAACATCCGGCATAGCGCGGGGCCATCGACATCGCCTCTATGCACACCAAAGCCGATGATGCGCCTTGTGAACTGGTCCATGACCACCAAAACCCAGTGGGTTTTGAGGAAAATGGACTCGCACCGAAACAGATCGACGCTCCAGAGGCTATCCTTCATGTGTCCGATAAAGGAGAGCCATGAAGGACCATCTCCTGGGTTTTGGCGATAATGCTTGGCAAGTACCCGTCTCACGACGTCTTTATCGATGTCGATGCCAAAAGTCCTCGCGATTTCCAGGGCGATCCTGGGAGTTCCGAACCTGGGGTTTCGGCGCTTCATCTCCAGGATAAGTTGGATGAGCTCCGGTGATGGTCCCTTGGGCCCAGGCTTGCTTCTTTTCTTAGAGGAGTAGAGCAGGTGATATTTTCGCTTCTTTAGAGCCTGGTGAAATCCCAGGATCGTCGATGGTTTGATGGTAATGGCCGAACGCGCAGTGCGCCGTGGACCAAGAAGAGTAGCCAGGAATCCCAACAAGAGCCGGTCAAGAGGCGTGAGGTTGGGCGCCCGCAGGCGGGGTCGGTTGATGATGAGAAGCTGCTGCTTCAGTAGGAGATTTTCGGAGACGAGAGCCTTCGCACCGCCAGGTCTGAGCAGTTTGGCAAGCATGGCCAAGATCTGGGTGAAAACGACGAATAGATTCTCCATGGCGGGGGAGGTTAGGTGAGCTCGCGCCCAGGGGCAAGGCGAGAAAATGCTCGATTTCAGGTAAAATTACTAATTCGCCATGCACACCCTGCTAGGCCCTTTAACACTGTCCAAAATATCAGAAATCTGGTCCGCGCTGGCTTCATGTGTGGATGCGAACAAGAAAAAACCAGCCAATAACGACAAAAGCAGGTAGCGATTTCTCATCACACCCCCTCCTAGGAAAGGCGGCCTCCTGCGGCCTCATTATTAATATCGGCCCTTTTGCACCCTTGCGAAAGGGCTTGGATCACAGAAATGGTGTGATATAGGCCACATTTTCACGAGAGATGGGTAGAATCACACTTATCGTCGCTCCCATGCCCCCCTGTGCTTGTGCGGGGGCAGTGGGGCAACTCCTTTAGACCCTCTCCACCTGAGACTGTGTCCCGCATTGAGGACAGCATAGATTCTTCAAAGGCATTGGCTTATTGACGTTACCTACCAAGCCACAGCTTATACATTTGTAACTGCCTTCTGTAAGTATTCCTGCGTCACTTACAACTTCATCCCACTCTTCTAACCACTCGATTACTTCTTCCTTGGAGAATCTGTTTTGACCTCCCACTTTCAGGCAAGGAAGGCCTTCATCCAGCAGGCGATAAATCGTGGATCTGGATACTCCAAGGAGAGCCATAAGCTCTTTAGTGCTTAGGTATTGCTCAGTTTTTGTTTCCATTTTTTGTCCCTTTGTTTGGTGCCGGTTCTGGTGCCGGTTGTGCATCAAAAAAGAGCGTATTTGGTCGCTCTCTGTATCACTCACCAAAAAGAAAAACCCCGTATAAACAAGGGATTTCCTTGCCTATACGGGGTTGGTAGCAATTTGGCGGGAATGCGTGGGAGTCGAACCCACCTGCGAAGGTTTTAGCCCCGCACGCTGGATTTGAAGTCCAGGCGGCACACCGGCACCGATCCACTCCCGCCCGGAGAATACACCGCTTCCGGGGCCAGGGGGAACCCGAGCCGTCTAATTCCTTTGAAGTGATGATATCCACCGCGCAGGAGGAATCCCCCGTGCCGTATCGGCCATTCTTGATTATTGGTGTGTTTGCCCTCGTGTTGACGGGGGTGGTCGGTTATTTTGTCGAGGCTGAGGCCAAATGCCGCCGAAATGCCGAATGCCCCTCTAATTTTTGCGACCGCGGGAGCTGCCGAGACCTGAAAAAAAAGGGGAGGCGCTGCACGGCCTACGCCGAGTGCGCCTCAGATTTTTGCGACCGTGGGCGTTGCCGGCCTCGAAGGGCGGCGGGCGGGGGATGCAGCGGCAATGAGCACTGCGCCGACGGAAATTATTGCGAACGGGGGAAGTGCCGGCCCGGAGCTCCCGAGGACAGAAGATGCACCCACTACGACTATTGCGCCTCGGGCTTTTGCGACCGTGGCCGTTGCCGCCCCCGGCGGGTGGCGGGTGGGTTGTGCAGCGGCGATGAGCACTGTGCCGACGGGTTTTATTGCGATGGAGGAAGATGCAAGAAAAAACGGTCCGGCAGGGAGTCATATACCACCGGGCGTTTTATTCGGGATGTATTCTTTCCGTGGTTGCGGCCACCTGCTCCTTGACCTTCAAGATAATTTTGCCGAACTGCTCACCAGCCTCGAGGATTTCGTGTGCCTGGCGGCATTCGTCGAGGCTCATCACACGGTCGATGACGGGCTTGAGCTTCCCCTCGCCGAGAAAGCGCAGGACCTTTTTAAACGTGCCGAGGCTGCCCATCGTCGAGCCCAGGACGGAGAGCTGTTTGGCGAAGAGTATGGCGAGGTTGGTGTTGCCGTTAAAGCCCGTCGTTGCGCCGCAGGTGACTATCCGCCCGTGGTAGGCGGCGCTCTTGATGCTCTCGGTCCAGGTGGCCTCGCCCACATGTTCCAGAACGACGTTGGCCCCGGCCTTGCCCGTTATCTCACGGACGCGGCCGCTTATGGATTCTTCCTTGTAGTTGATGACCTCGTCGGCCCCAAGTTCGCGGGCGCGCTCGATCTTCTCGGGTGTCGAGGTCGAGGCGATGACGCGCGCGCCGAGGAGCTTTCCGATCTGAATCGCGGCGGTGCCCACTCCGCTGCCCGCTCCCTGGACCAACAGCGTCTCGCTGGCCTTGAGCTGAGCCCGTTCGGTGAGCATGCGCCAGGCCGTGATGAATACGATGGGGCAGGCGGCTCCTTCCTCGAAGGAGAGGCCCTCGGGCAGGGGTTGCAGGTTCGGTGTGTTTACTGCGATGAACTCGCAACAGCCGCCGTTCGACTGCTCGCCGATGATCTCGAAAGTACCGGGAGGCGGGTCGTCACAAAGATAATAGGGAACTCCGCTGAAGCTCTCGAGCGGATAGTCGATGACCCGCTGGTCGATCTCAAAGCCCGTTGCCCCGGGCCCCAACGCCTTGACGACACCGGTGAAGTCGCTCCCCCCGATGTGAGGCATGACGGACTTGATTCCGGGCAGCCCCATCCGCACAAAAAGGTCGAGATGGTTGATGCCGACCGCCTTCACCTCAACAAGCGCCTGTCCGGGGCCCGGCTCGGGCTCGGGGACCTCTTCGATTTTAATGACTTCAGGGCCGCCGTATTCGTGGAAAATCGCCGCTTTCATCGATCAAATCCTCCCGCCGGAGTGCCCGGCATGGTGATGAATTTTCCTATAGATATCGGGTATCACTGATCGCCCGGCGGGGCAACCAGGTAGGCTCCAAGCGAGTAACGCGGAGTCTGTCCTTCGAGCGGGGAG
>JAPYQX010000095.1:0-4439 GCA_029937135.1 Nitrospinota bacterium | reverse complement strand
GGCAACCAGGTAGGCTCCAAGCGAGTAACGCGGAGTCTGTCCTTCGAGCGGGGAGCGAGGTGGCTTCCCCCGGCCAAGGCGGGAAGCCTGTAATCCGGGTGAGAAGCGGGAAATTTGGTTCCTGAGGGGGCGGACCGAGATATGCGCGCTAGTGATTGAGGCCAACTGCGGCGTCGATGAGCGCCTCGGGGTAAGGAGACTCGAAGCTGCCCCGGCGCGCCTTGGGGACACGGTTAGACAGGGTGAGGTGGAGGCGGGCCTCGTAGGCGGGCAGGCGCTCCTCAAAGGCGGCCGGGCCAAGGGCGATCCCGGCCAGGGCGGCGGCGGCGCGGGGGCTGTGGGCTTCGAGAAGGGGGCTGTATTCGCTGTGAAACTGTCTGAGCCTTCGCGGGGTGGGTGATTGCCCGAGAACCCGGAAGGCGGCGAGGGTGAAAAGCTTGGTGAGGAAATGATCGCGGATGGCGGGGCGCATGAGGCGGCGCTCATCCTCGATGGCGAGGGAGCCGAATCGATCGAGGACGGCGCGGGCGAAGAGGCCGGGGCCCTTCCCGAGGGGGTGAGCCGCCCGGGCGTCCGGGAAAATTTTCGCGTCTCTGATCGCGCACGAGGGTGAGCGGCTCTTGAGGATAAATCCGTCGGCGGCCTGGATGCCTTCAAGGAAATTTTTCGCGAAGCCGCGCATTTTCCGGGTGAGGCGCGCGCCGTTCGCGGGCTGGATCAAAAGCGTGGAGGCCCCTCTACAGAGCAGTCGAATCGGCTCGCGCGGGGTCCCCAGGCCGATTTCCTCCTCGGGGCAGACCGGTATGAGCCGCGCGTAGGGCCGGAGGTGGTTGATGAAGTCGAAGGGGATGCGTGCGCCGTCCCAGCGGCAGGGGGCCAACTCGAGGCACCCGCTTACGACGATGATTGGTCGGGGGAATTTTCTCACCGGCGGTTTTCAGGATTTCGCGTAGTCGTAGAAACCGCGCCCGGTTTTCCGGCCCAGCCAGCCGGCCGATACCATCCTCCGCAGGATGGGCGGGGCGACATAGCGGGCTTCGCCGACCTCTCCCGCGATGGCGTCCGCCACGAAAGTCTGGACATCGATGCCCACGAGGTCGATGAGCGTTAGCGGCCCCATGGGGTAGCCAAGCCCTTTTTTGATGGATTCGTCCAGAGTTTCCCGGTCCGCGAGGGCATCGTCGAAGGCCTGGGCGGCGTGATTGAGGTAGGGGACGAGCAGGCGATTCACCAGGAAGCCGGGGCGGTCTTTCACCGGGACCGGGGTTTTCCCGATGCGCTGGCAGAAGGCGATGCCGAACTGGAGAATCTCAGGGGCCGTCTGGATCGCCTGTATGACCTCGACAAGCCGCATCGCGTAGGGCGGGTTGAAAAAATGGAGGCCGAGGACGCGCTCGGGCCGCTTCATCCTCGCCGCCATCGCGGTGACCGAGAGACACGAGGTGTTCGAGGCGATGATGGCGTCCTCTTTAATTATCGCGTCGAGTTTTTCGAAAAGGCCGAGTTTGATATCGAGATTTTCGACAATCACCTCCACGATCAGGTCGCACTCTGAAAGATCTTCCAGTTTCGTGGATGTCCGAAGCCGGCCGAGAATTTCAGCCTTATCGGATTCCTCCATTTTTCCGCGCTTGACGGCGCCTGTGAGATTTCTTTCGATCCGGTTTTTCCCGGCTTCAAGCGCCTCCTCCGCCACTTCGACGCCGAGAACTTCAAGACCCGCCGTGAGGCAGACCTGGGCGATGCCGCTGCCCATCGCGCCGAGTCCGATGACGCCGACCCGTTTGATGGCGTCCGCGAGAGGTTTTCCGGCGGAGGTGTCGTGGGCGGTCATGTCTTCCTGTTTCGGTTCGGCGACGCCGAAAATACCGGCCTTTTCGTAGGTATAAAATCCGCGGCCGGTCTTGGTCCCGAGGTGGCCCGCGGCAATCATTTTATCGACCAGCGGCGGGGGGGAATATCTCGGGTCCTTGAGTTGATAGTAGAGCGACATGGCGACTGTCCGGTGGATATCGAGCCCCTCGATGTCCAGCAGGCGCATCGGAGCCATTTTGTAGCCCAGACCCAGGGTGATTCCGGTGTCGATGTCCGCCGCGGTCGTAAAGCCGGCCTCGATCATACGGATGCAGTCATTTTGAAAAGGAATCAGGAATTTATTGAGGATGAAACCAGGCGTGTCTTTCACTTCGATGGGCGTCTGGCCGGTTTTCTCGAGGAATGATCTGGCCGCTTCGAGGGTGTCCCCGCTGGTGAGCATCCCCGGCGCGATTTCGACCAGCTTGTTCAGGGCGGCGGGGAGGCAAAAATGCATCCCGACGGTTTGGCCGGGGCGGCCCGAGGCGGCGCCCATCCCGGTGATGGAGAGCGTGCTGGTATTGCTGGCGAGGATGGCATCCTCTCCGAGGATACCGTCCAGTTTCCTGAATAACTCGACTTTCTCATCGAAATTTTCACTGATGGCTTCGATAACGAGGTCGCAGCCGGCGAGATCGGTGAGGGTTGTCGTCCCCTTCAGCCTGCCAAGGATAGCGTCCCGGTCCCCGGAAGATGTTTTGCCCTTTTCAACGCCGCTGTCGAGGAAGGCCCGGATGCGGGTGTTCCCGTTTTCGAGGGCCGCATCGTTCACCTCGCAGGTCACGGTTTCCATACCGCCCCTCGCGCACACAATGGCGATGTTCGAGCCCATGGTGCCTAGGCCAACAATCCCAACTTTCTTGATATCCATGGTGATATCTCCGCCCGAATGAATGATTTTTAAAAGCCCTTGGAGCAGGCCGAATTATGGAATGCTTTCGGAATTATAATAACGCCCGCGGGCATTTATTGACAGGTGCGGGGCGGTTCAGCCCTCGCGCGGTTTTCATGTGTGGGGGGAATCATTTACCATTTGGAAATGGCAATAATACGCGAAGAAGTTGAAAAATTATTGAATGAATCCGCGAGCAAGGGCCGCTCCTTGTCCCTGGAGGGCGCGGATCTTACCCGTGCCGTTCTCAATGGCCTGGACCTCTCCGGGGCGAATCTCCGGGGGGCCGTACTGGCGATGGCGTCTCTTCGGGAGACCAACCTCTCCGGGGCCGACATGCGGGAGGCCGATCTCCAGGATGCCGATCTGGAGGAGGCCGATCTCTCCGATGCCCAGCTCGAAGGCGCCGAGGTAGCGGGGGCCAGTTTTCGCGGGGCGATTCTTGTCGGGGCCGAATTCGATGACGTGAATTTCGGCGAAGCCTTCCTCGAAGAAGCGAAGTTCATATAACGAAATTTATTCGAGATTCAATTCAGGGAAACAATTCAACCCCTCTGATCAATCAAAAACCGTTTCCATGTAATGGCTGGCGTCCACTACGGCCTCTATTACGGTGGGGCCGTCCGCTTCGAGGGCTTTTCTGACTTCCGCCTCGAGTGCCTCGGCGTCCCGTACGCCGACGGCGGGCACCCCGAAGTAGTGAGCCGGCGGCTCGCGGTATTCCTCCTCCTGGAGTTCCGTCCCGTAGTATTCAAGGCTCTGGCGCTCTTGTTTTATCTTGATCAGGCCCAACCATCTATCGTCGAGGACGATGACTGGCAAGGTGAGCCCCATCCGTTTCGCCACGATTAACTCCCCGCACGTCATCATGAAGCACCCGTCGCCGAGGATGGTGACCACGGGGAGGTCAGGCCGCGCAATCTTCGCCGCGATCCCGGCGGGGAGCCCGAAGCCCATCGAAGACCATCCGTTGGTGATGAGAAAGGTGCGGGGGGCATGCGCCATCCATTGGCTCGCGATCTGATGGGTGTGCGCGCCTACGTCAAAAGACAAGACACCTTCCTTTGGCAGGATGGCGCGCACCACATCGATGACATGATGGGGAGTGAAGCTATTGACCGCCGGACGGAGGGCCTTCTGGAACTTGTCCTTGTGGCTCTGGATCATTCCGGACGGCCACTCGCTTAGCGTGTCTTCCAGATCGTTCATGCGCTCAAGGGTGGCGTCCAGGTCGCCCACGACCTCGTGGGCGATGTTGACGGTCGCGTTGGTGTCGGCTCGCTCTATATCCACATGGATCAAAGGTATATCGCCGATCCACGATTCATATTCCACTTCGATTACGTCGTAACCCAGTCCGATGACGAGGTCCGCTTCGCGGATGAAGCTACGCTGTATCTGCCGCCGGGAGCGCTCGATGCAACCAATGGACAGGGGATGATTTTCGTCGATCAGCCCCTTGGCCATCGTAGTCGTGGCGAAGGGGATTTGGTGCTTTTCAATAAAGGTGAGAAGGGCTCCCGTGTTCCGGATTCGCATCGCCGTCGAGCCGAGGACGGCGACGGGCCGCTTGGCTTCGCGCAGCAGCCGGTCGAATTTTTCGATTTCCAAATCCGGTGCGGGAGCCAGCCTTTCTCCCACGGGCATCGGGGGAGCGTCCTCGGTGGCCGGGGCTCGCATCACGTCCTCGGGG